>CAZVJX010000106.1:0-1503 GCA_964627575.1 uncultured Candidatus Saccharibacteria bacterium | reverse complement strand
ACGACGAATGCCTATGGCGCCACAACGACCGAGAACGGCAGTTTCTCGACGGGCGCCTACAGCGCAAACGTCTCGGGACTTACGTGCAACACCACGTACCACACCGCCGCGTACGCTACGAGCGCCGATGGCACCGGGTACGGCAGCGATGCGACCTTCACCACGAACGCGTGTACGGGCGGGGGAGGGGGAAACAGCGGCGGAAACGGCAGCAGCCATCACCAGTCGAGCGGACCTCCGGCAACGCAGCCCGGGCTCCAAATCACTAACGTCACCTCTACCACCGCTCCGGACGGCACCGTCACCATCATCTGGGATACCAATGTTCCCGCCTCCTCCGAAGTGGAGTACGGCCCGGCCGCGTGCCTGGTATACAGCACCCCGGTCGAAGACACGGAGACCCTCACGGGGAAGCATGTGGTCACGCTCCCGCCGACCGCCTGCAAGAATAGCGCCCACTTCTCCGTCATTTCCGCGGATGCGAACGGGAATCGTGCTATCTCTCCGGGCCACTCGAACAACGTACAGCTCTGTCCGGCTTCGTCGCCCGCCCCGACGCAGCAGGCGCTTTCCTGCGACATGACGCCGATCACGCCGCCCGCGCCGAGTCCGGCACCGGCCCCCGCGCCTCTGCCTGCTCCCGTGCCTCTCCCTTCTCCCGCCCCCGCTCCCGCGCCTACTCCCGCACCCGGCACGTTCCATGAGAGTCCGGGCGGCGGCTCCGTCCTCATTAACGGCGGCAACCCGAACACGGGTACCTCCACGGTGCCGGTCGAGATCGTCCCGCCTCCATCGGCGACCGCCGCGGTCCTCTATGACCCGAAGACGCCGACCGAGACGAAGGTCGTCACCTTCCCCGGGCGTGCGGCTACCACTACCGTCGCCTGGAATCTCTGCAGGGCCGATGCACCCTGTGCTGATGGCCCGCATGATCTGGCGGTGTACTTCGTTTCGGGCGACGGCTCCCATAGCGATCCCGTCAGCGTCGAGGTGCTGCTTGCTGCACCTGCCGCCGCGCCGATCCTCGCCACCACGACCGCCGTGTCGTTCCCGGCGCTCCTTGCTGCGAAGGATGCCGCCCGCGACGTGGCCACCGTCGGCATCATCATCGCGCTTCTCGGTATCCTGTGGAACTTCTTCTCGACGTTGAAGGCCGCGAGCGACCTGCCGCTCCTCTTCGCGCGCGGCTTCTCGACCCTCTTCACCTTCGGCTTCCTGCGCCGCCGCAAGGACGAAGCCTGGGGTACGGCGTTCGATAGCGCGACCAAGCGTCCGCTCGATCCGGTGGTGGTCACGCTCTTCGACGATGCGGGCAAGACGCTCAAGACCCAGATCACCGACCTCGATGGCCGCTTCGGCTTCTTCGTCGAGCCCGGCACCTACGCGCTCACGGCCCAGAAGGGCCACCACACCTTCCCGGCCGTTCACGAGGGGTACGATGCGGTTTAACCGCAGCCCTACCTCGGCGGTCCGATCGAGATGCCGGAGGGAGGCGCGCTCATC
>CAZVJX010000105.1:0-1577 GCA_964627575.1 uncultured Candidatus Saccharibacteria bacterium | reverse complement strand
TGCTTTTTGCGGATTAAGTGCATCCGGAGCGTTCTTGCCTCCGCGATAATCCCATTTACCGTTAAGGCATAACCAATTTTGGCGCGCCAGTTGCGGGCGCGGATATTCTGACAACGGAACTGCGGCTTGCTTGGCTGCTTCAGTCCAGGGTGTTGGCAATTGAGCAACCTGCGCATAACTTATAAAATAGGTAAAAAAGAAAAATAAAGACGATAATGCTTTTTTCGTAAGGCTCATAAATTGGGTATTGGTTTGCCAAATATAATGCGAATAAGGGCATTGCAATATGGTGTTTTCTGTAAAAATGTCTCGCAAAGGCTAACTATTTAGTAAATTGATTGGCAGTTTATTTATAATTATTTAGATAGCCGGAGCTGTTGGAAAATCAACCGGTACCTCTGTTAAAGCATAGATATAGTTGGTAATGGTTTTATCTCCTACTGCAATCACTACATCTATCAGTGCGCCCTCATTGTAGCCTGTGTCATAAAAGTTTTCTAATAGTTTTTCGTCAGCGTGGCCTTTATTTTCAGTAATGCTTTTAGCTAATTTAGCCAAAGCATCCAGTTTGCTGTCGAAAGTAACCGATGCACGACGTATCTCCAGGATTTGCTCATCGGTAAACCCCTGATTTTTAGAGATGGCAGTATGAGCCGCCAGGCAATACTCACAACCATTTACCTGGCTCACTACAAGGTTAACTACTTCTTTTTCTTTAGGTTTAAGCGATGTTTTTGCATTGGATAATGCTAAATAGGTACCTAACGCATTCTCTGAGTGAGCATATACGGCATATAGGTTCGGAACGCTGCCTATAGCTTTTTTTAAGTTGTCAAAAATTACCTGATTAGCCGGTGATACTTGATCTCTTGTTGGAACTGCAATTGGTTTCATTTTATTATGTTTTAAGTTGTTTATGGATCTGTTATTAATGTTTAACTATTTATAAGGATTATGCTGAGTCTGGATGGCCATGCTGCCAAATTTTGTGATCAGGTAAAATGATGCACCCAGATTGATGATGTCTTTAAAAAGAAACAGCCCCAGAAAGCTCATGTAATTAAAGCCGTTAACATTAACGAATGCCCCCGGCGTTGTAATGACCATGGTACTGGTGATAAAGAACATTATTACTGCAATGGAACTGCCTATAACACCAACCTGCGGTTTGAACAGGCCGGTTATCATGAGGATAGCTGCACTAATTTCTGACAAACCAATCAGGTCAGAACCGTGATAAACACCAAATAATTTGAAGTGCCAGCTAATGAGTGGATTATTGTTAACCAATGGAACAATGCCATCTGCGCCAGGTACAGTCATTTTATAAGACCCCGCCCATAAAAGCATCACGATTATACCAGTGCTAATGATTGCAAAGGGAAGATTGCGGCTGTTTACCCAGGAAGAAAACCTGATTAATATATTTTGCGGGTTTGGAGTAATTTGTTGCGTTGCGTTAGGTCCTGACGTTTTCATTTTGATTGCCTTGCTGTGAATAATTTGATAGCTCAAAGATGAGACAAATTGTATCCCAAGAAAACGGTCCTTTACAAAATCTATTACTCACTTTGCCA
>CAZVJX010000104.1:0-1690 GCA_964627575.1 uncultured Candidatus Saccharibacteria bacterium | reverse complement strand
CTCATCGAGGCCGCCGCGCGCCGCGCCAAGTGGATCGATCAGTCCCAGTCCCTGAACATCTTCTACAGCGGCACCTCCGGCCGCGAGCTCTCCGAGGCGTACTTCCTCGCCTGGGAGATGGGTCTCAAGACGACCTATTACCTGCGCACGCTCGGCGCGTCCCAGGTGGAGAAATCCACGATGAACTCGGCCGAGTACGGCGCCACCCACATCCGTGGCGCGGTCGCGTCCGTGGTGGCGGTCGGGGAGCCGGTCATGGCCGCAGCCCCGTCGGTAGAGCAGCAGACCGAGACCATCGTCGCTGCTATCGAGAACCCGCAGTTCTCCGCAGTCATGGTGGAAACCACGACCAATGAGCCTGCGCTCGGCGTTCCGGTTGGCTTCTCGGCAGAGGAGTGGAAGGCGAAGCTCGCGCGCGTCGCGGCGGGCGAGGAATCCGGCGTGTGCGAGTCCTGCGAAGCGTAGCTCGCAAAATAGCCTCATCTGCGTTGTTGCGGGCTCCGGCGCTCCCTCACCGTAAACTCATACGGCTCGGTACGCTTCTCGCCTTGAATCAGAATCCCATTCTGATTCAGCTAGCATCTGAAGCCATTTTGCTTCGTTAATGAAAACGGTGGGGCTCGGATGCAATTCACCCAGTGATCGTGCCGACTAGAAGGGTGTCAATACAACAGAGTACGGGCGGCATCCGGAAGGATGCCGCCCGTTTTCGTCAGGACGTCAGGAAAGCCAGCCCAGCACCCGGGCGGTCTCGAGAAACGCGAAGATGAGGAAGAACACGGTCAGGACGACGGTGAGCACCCAGAGCCCGTTGTAGTCCTCCTTGCGCCGGCGGACCCGGCGAATCGTCACCGGCACCAGGAGAAGGGCCATGCTGTAGAAGAGCGTGGCCGCCCTCCGGTGCCCGGCGATGACCCCGCCCTCGCCCCAGGAGAAGATGTACTCGCTGCACATGAAGACCAGGAGACTCATAATCAGGAAGACCCCGCCGAGCACGTCCAGGATGGTGTCTTTCGGGAACGACAGGCGCACGTATTCCTCCCTTGGTTATGGCGATCTGTCTCGGTTGTACGTTCATTCGGAAGCGGTGTCAATCCTCTTATCAACCGGTTGCGGGGCAGGATGAAGAGCGCGAAAATGGGGAGACCTTTCGGGGTGTGCCTACCCCAATTATCGGTAACTCTAATCCCTCGTATGCCAATCAATCACGGAGCTAGCGCAGTCGACATTAACAAGCGTCGCATCATCAATGGTGCCGATGCCGACGTGATGCAGCTCTATCCTATGCGTCACAAGTTCGCGTGGGAGGCATACATGGCGGGGAACGCGAACCACTGGCTGCCGACCGAGATCTCCATGCAGCGCGACATCGAGCAGTGGAAGGATCCGAACGCGCTTACGGCGGACGAACGCAAAGCATTCGAGACGGTGCTCGGCTTCTTCACGACCGCGGACTCCATCGCGGCAAACAACATCGTGCTTGCCGTCTACAAGCACATCACCAGCCCCGAGTGCCGCATGTATCTTCTGCGCCAGGGCTACGAGGAGGCCATCCACACGCATGCGTACCAGTACATCGTGGAGTCGCTCCAGATGGACGAGAGTCGCATCTTCAATATGTACCGCGAGATGGACGCCATCTACAACAAGGACAATATGGTCCTGTCGCTCAACGAAGGCATCTTCGACC
>CAZVJX010000103.1:0-1826 GCA_964627575.1 uncultured Candidatus Saccharibacteria bacterium | reverse complement strand
GATACGCAGTCCATTCCGCAGGAACTCCACGACCGCATCACGGCGCTCCTCGAACGCGAGCCCGAGCTCGGCGAAGCATTCCTCGCCTCCGTTTCCGAGATGGAACCGCCCGCGATTGACGCGATCGCCGTGACGGCCGGCCCCGGTCTCGAACCGGCCCTCTGGGTGGGCATCAATTTCGCGAAGGCGCTCGCGCTTCTCTGGGGCAAGCCGCTCGTCGCCGTGAACCACATGGAAGGCCACACACTCTCGGCGCTCGCGCGCATCCAGGGCCGCACGCTCACGCTCGAGCGTATCGAGCTTCCGCTTCTTGCCCTCCTCATCTCCGGCGGCCACACCGAGCTCGTCGCCATGAAGGAGTGGCTTTCGTACGAACTCCTCGGGCAGACCCGCGACGACGCCGTCGGCGAAGCGTTCGACAAGGTCGCGCGTATGATGAATCTCCCCTATCCAGGCGGCCCCGAGATCTCGAAGCTTGCCGAGCGGGACCGCGAGGACTTCTCCACGATGCCGTTTTCGCTGCCGCGCCCCATGCTGAACGACGCGACCTGCGATTTCTCCTTCAGCGGGCTCAAGACCGCGGTGCTCTACCTCATCAAGGAGCGCGGCGCCTTGTCGGAAGTCGAGAAGGAGCAGCTTTCCCGCGAGTTCGAGGATGCGGTCGCCGAGGTGCTCTGGACCAAGACCGACCGGGCGCTTGAGGAAACGGGAGCGCAGACCCTCGTGCTCGGCGGCGGCGTCTCCGCCAATACCCATATTCGCCGCGTCTTTGAAGAGCAGATCGCGAAACTCCATCCGCATGTGAATCTGCGCATCCCTACCTCCGAACTCACCACCGACAACGCGGTCATGATCGGCATCGCCGGCTACTTCCGCGCCCTCAAAAAGGATTTCGCGGACCCCGCGACCCTCGTCGCCGACGGCAATCGCTCGCTCGCATAAAAGAAAAGCCCGTGGGGTACCACGGGCTTAGAAAGGTCGAGAAAAAGGACGTCAGAGCACATGACGGCAGATGACGCGGTCGCCGGCCCTCAGACGAACGTCGTCGGCCGGAAGCGCGTCCACGATGACGGAGCGATGTTCGTGCAGCACCTCCGCTTTGTCCTTGCCCCGCGTCACGACGATGCCGTATTCCCCATAGGGAATGGCCGTCCGCATATCGCTGGCGAAGATGTCGTCCGTGCCGAAGGAATGCTCCAGGATCACGTGCGCGATCTGCGGAAGCTCGAGGTCCGAGGCCTGGGGCAGTTCCTCGCGGACGATCGGAAGCGAAGCGCCCCGCGAAAGGTCCCACAGCATAATGCCTTCCTCGCTGCTCTTGAGCGGTCCCGGCGGGGCGTTCCCGACGATGAACCGGCCGAACTGCGCAGTAAATAGGATGCCGAGCAGGTTGATGAAGCCCGGGCGCGGATAGAAGTTCTTCTGCGCCTCGATGCGAATCAACATACCCCCCACGAGGAGCGTCGGTTGGCGCCGGATAGAATTCATTCGCAATATCCCCCTTGTTCCGAGCAGGCCCCTTGCATGCCCGTTCCGGAATTGATTATGACACATTTCAATGAAATTTTCCAGATACGCTGCAGCGAGGAATTGCGCCATATTCCTGTTATAGTGAGGCCATAATGGACGAGAAATTCAAGAAGCCGTACGACCCGGCAGGGACCGAGGCGCGCATCTATGCGGCCTGGGAAAGGAGCGGATACTTCAATCCCGATACCTGCGTCGCAAAAGGCGTCGCCGCTGCCGATGCCGAAGCGTTCTCTATCGTCCTGCCCCCGCCGAACGTCACCGGCCGCCTCCACATGGGCCACGCGCTCATGCTCGCC
>CAZVJX010000102.1:0-1836 GCA_964627575.1 uncultured Candidatus Saccharibacteria bacterium | reverse complement strand
GTAACGGGCGCACCCTTTTCGTACCCCGCTGGTTATAGGGGGTATGAAGAAAACGCTCGATATCATCCTCATCCTCGGGTTCCTGTTCGTGGATTTCCTGTTTTTCCATGATGCCCTCAAGGCCGGCGAGGCCATCACGCCCGCGCAATGGCTCGCCGGGCTGTTGAGCATCATCGTCATCGCGCGCTCGACCCGCTCGCTGCTCGCCCGGTAGTCGCGCGGCGGTTTTCCGCCCGAGAGCGGCGCTTGCTATACTGCCCGCATGAATACGAAAATCCTCGTCGGCGCCCTCGCTGCCATCGTCATCCTCGTCGCCGCGTTCTTTGCGTTCCATAAGTCCGCTACCGCTCCGGCCCCCGTCTCGTCCGCGCCCGTCCCAGCGGCAACGACCACGGCTCCTGTGGCCGCAACCTCCTCGCCCGCGGCAACCACGACCGCAGCAAAGCCCGCCACCCCGAGCTTCACGGTGATCTCGCAGAAGGCGGTGCATGTGGCGGCCTTCGATCAGAGCTCGCTTACGGCGAGCAGTCCGCGGCCCGTCATCACGGGCACCGCGAATGTCCCGTCGGTCGCTATCGTCCTCGACAACCCGAGTGGCGTAGGTATCGCCGGCTCCTCGCGCATCGCCGTGACGAACGGCCGCTGGTCCTTCACCGCGCCGCAGCGCCTCTCCGCAGGCATCTACACGCTCCATCTCCTCGGGGGCGATCAGGAAGTGGTCGCCAAGCTCACCATTACCGAGTAGCGGGTACCGCTTCCCTCGGAAGTGGAGTAAGGTAGGGGCATGGAGCATCGTTCCTATCGATGGGTGCTCATCCTCCTGGTGCTGGTATTCGCCATCGCCGCTATCGTCGCGTACCGGCATAACCATCAGCGGGCCGGGGAGGTCACCGCCACGGCGAACCTCGCCTCCTACAAGAACAGTACCTACGGCTACTCGTTCAGCTATCCTGCCGACGACACGGTGCGCGTCGCCTCCGAGGAAGACATCATCGTCGGGGTCGCCGCCTCGAGCGCATTCGTTACGTACGCGGAGGCGCGCATCGCGACGAGCGCACCGGACGCTCCGTCGTACGATGCGTTCGTGACGGGGGCCGCAAAGGCGCTCTGCACGGCAGAACCCGGCTACGTCTGCACGGATGTCGCCGAGCAGAGCGGCTACACGACCGAGACCGATCTGGCCGGCACGAAGCTCTACCTCGACATGCAGGCGCCGGGCGGTACGCCGCAGCGCTTCGGACCCATCTATGCCTTCAACATCGGGGGTAATGTCCGGGAAGCGAAGTACGCGGCCCTCTTCATCTACCGGCCGCTCGGCGCCGAAGGCGCCGTCGAGACCCTTCCGGCCGAGGATATCGCGCGCGGGCTCTCGATCGGGAAGGCGGCCCGGTAGGCTATACTTGCCTCATGAAGAAGAACCTCTGGATCGTCATCATTGCCGTCGTCGTCATCGCCGCTGCAGGCTATGCGTATTATTCGAGCCATAACGTAAAGCCGTCGCTCGCGAGCCTCTCGACGGGCATGGCGCCGTGGGCGCCGGAGACGGAGCATCTCCATGAGCGCCTTGCGGCCATCAATCTGCCCGCGCTCGCGCAGGAAGGCACCGTGCTCCATACCCACGAGCATCTTGATATGTACATTCACGGCACGAAGACGGATATTCCGTCCGATATCGGCATCCATGAGACGGTGCCGGCTTTCATTTCACCGATCCACACGCACGACACGACCGGCATCATCCATGTGGAGTCGCCGACCACGGGGAAGTTCTACCTGGGGCAATTCTTCGATGTCTGGGGCGTGAAGCTCACGGATACCTGCCTCGGCGGCTACTGC
>CAZVJX010000101.1:0-1888 GCA_964627575.1 uncultured Candidatus Saccharibacteria bacterium | reverse complement strand
CCGGAGGAGGAGGCGGGGGCGGCGGGGGCGGGGGCGGCGCCGGTGCGCAGCAGGGCGGGACGATGACCTGCGCCATAGCCTGCGCGGGCGTAACCATCCCGGACGCGAAGGCGATACCGACGCCGACGGCGAATACCGCGCATACGGTAAAGAGACCGATGAGTATCGGCCGATCCTTGAAGCCCAAAGTGCTGATGGTGCGAGTCATACGCGAGTTGCTGACAATTGATGATAAATCTCAATAAATAATGCCCCTGCCCTCCTGCGTTTGCAGTGAAGGCGTACGAAAAAGAGGAGTCGGGAGAGCAGGAAGCGGGGTTCCTGCTCTCCTCGATGAGTCAGCGCCCGTGCCACTCTCCCCACGGCCAATAGAGCCGCGGAGCGCCCGAAGGAATCTCTTCCTTCGTGTAGTACATTGTCGCCACCTTCATCTTGCCGACGAGCTGGTACGACGTCGGCAGGACCAGCATCCCGTCCGAGTGCCGCCCGTCCCGGTCGAGACAGAGCACCACGCGGTTGGGCGAGTTCGGGTCCGTGAAGGACAGCGGCACCTGGATGCGGTGGAGGCCGGGCGTGGCCGTATAGTAGCTTGCCCGCCGTTCCACCGGCATCCTGATGTCGTCCACGATGTCCCGCCCGTCGCAGACGGTCTCGCACTCGTCGAACCACCCGTCGAGGTATTCGTCCTCGCCGGCCGGCCGGATGCGCGGACCGCAGGCGTTTGGCGGTACCGGAGGCCCGACGATGAAGACGCGGACCGAGGTGTCGCCCGACTGCGTCGGGAAGACGAGCTCGGCGCACTTCGGCACGACGACGGCGACCGGTTCGGGCTCATGGTGGATGCCGCGGACCCAGTTGGCGCAGTCGGCCGCGAGCTCGAACTTGTTGGTCTTCGGGTCCATATAGACGGGTTCGCCTGTATGGAACTTTCGGTTCCCGCAGTTGACCGTGACCTGGTAGCCCTTGTCGCGATCGAGGCAGTCCATGTCGAACTGCATCTTCGCTTCTTCGGCGGTCAGGATGTGGACCTGAAGCGAATCAATGTAGTCCGCGAGCGTCGCGAGCGTGATATCCGGCCGGTCCACTTGCGCGGACTGGAGGAATTTCATCGGCGACGCGCACGATCCATCCCGGGTGCACCGGGCCGGATCGAGCAGCGTCAGCCCGCCGGGGTGCTGCTTCAGATTCTCCCGGATCATGCGCGCGAGCGCATGCTGCATGTTCATACGCGGCAAGCCGCGCAAGAACGGTTCCGGGTGCGGGATGGCGAAGTTGTGCGCCACCGAAACCGCCGCTTCGTCCGACGGCCGACGGCCTGCGACGCTGTGACGCGGCGCGGGCTTGGCGGTTGCCTTGGGCTTCGCAGGCGGAGCCGGTTTTGCCGGCGCCGCGGGTTTCGAAGCGGCCGGCGTGTGCGTGGTCTGCTCCGTACGCTTCACGAGCGCCGCTGACTTGTTGCCGTCTTTCGACAGTGCAACGGTCTCCGACTTCGTGGTGGTGGTCGTGCCGGGCTGTGCCGCGGGTGCGGCATGCGCGACGGTGCCCTCCGCTGTCAAAAGCAGCGCGAGGGCGACGAGAAGGTTTCTCATCGGTTGTGACTCCCCTATTGCGCCGCTCGAAGAGCGGCTGGTTGAAAGAACGAGGTACCCCCTCTTTGCAGAGGGTTATCCAAGCTCGATTAGCTCGAGCTCGGATAACTCTCGACAAGGTGCGCGATAACGACGAAACGATCGGACTTGGTCGCGAACGAGTCGCAGGTAACGAGCGTCAGCTTGCTGCCTTCAACCGACAGCGGAATGCCGTCCTGCTCCGCGTTCGCCTGGGCGACGGTCTCCACCTCGTAGACATAGGTCTTTCCGGCGCCGGTCACGAGGATCTGGTCGCCATG
>CAZVJX010000100.1:0-1911 GCA_964627575.1 uncultured Candidatus Saccharibacteria bacterium | reverse complement strand
TCGACAAGGTGAGGTCTGCCCTCCCCGTGGGCGGGAAGGTGATGACGTGAGGGAGGGTGCTTCGCCGCGCGACGATAGGGCCGTGCCTCTTAAGCCCATCCGCACTTACGAGGTGTCGGTACGCGGCTTTCCGCCCACACTCTACAGCGCCCGCTCACCGTCTAAGGCTCGGGCTCGCTGCTACGCCGACTACACGGCCGCATACGAAATCTCCTTCAAGGACTTCCTGAAGAAGTCTTCCGTGCGTCGCACAGAAGACCCGCCGGGCATCGGCAAGCGCATCCTCGTCGAGGGCAAGCCTGCCACACGATGCATCGGCCATGGCAACGGCCATTACGTCCACTTCATGCGTGACGACGGTGACGTGGTTCTGTGTTCGCACCCCGCCGACGTTGAAGAAGTACGCGAGCCCGATACGCGCGGCGAAGCACCCCCGATTACTGACAGGAGATAGAGAGATGAATGCGCAGCGCCGGAAAAAGATCGCAGACATCCTCGCACGCCTGTCAGCTATCGCCGAGGAAGTGCAGGAGATTGGCGAGCAAGAGCGGGACTATATCGCCGCTATGCCTGAGAGCCTGCAGTCCGGCGAACGCGGGCAGAAGGCCGAAGAAGCGGCGGACTATATCGACTGCGTCGCCACCTCTCTCGACGAGGCGATATCCGGCCTCGAATCGGCAACCGAGTAATGCGAGGCGATAGCCATGCCTGTCTGCATACAGGTCTATGAGTGCAAGAAGATTAAGAGGAGGAGAGCACGCTTCGCCTCGCTCATTCGATGGCTGTTCAACTTCTGAGAAAGGAACTCTCGCAATGTCTCGCACGCATGAGGAAATCGTTGCCCGCATTGAGGCGCGCACGAAAGAGGACTTTTTCGGTTTCGAGACCGGCGACCTGATCGTTCGACTGCCATTTGCACTGGCCAAGCCATACCTGAAAGACAGCGCCACCGAGGCCGATTGGGATCGCGCGGAGAAAGACCCACTCGACGAGATGCGCGAATACCTGTCGTTTGCTTGGGACAAAGCGAACAGCGCACGCGGCATCTCCGCGTCGCGCTCCGTTAGCCATTGCCGTTCCTGGCTCTGGCTCGCCGGTCTTGGCGACCTCGCGGACTCGCTGGAGGACCACTACGAATACTACGGCAAGCCGTGCCTCGTGATTGCTTCCGAGGTCGTCAAGTTTCCTTGGCGCGACCATGACGACGGCGTCTGGAGCAACAGCGAAGATTCGGATGGCGGCATCAGTACGGGACGCCGCGACGCCATCATCGCGGAGATGGTCGCCATCGCCCAAAGCGCCTCCAGCAAAGCACGGGCCGCGTAATTCGAGGCGAAGCCACCCCCTCGTTCTTCTAAGGAGCCGAATGCAATGAGCCGGAAGCGTTACCCGCAGAGTGAGCACAAGTCTTGGCTGATTGTCGGCGCGCCGCGTGAATGTGAGTGCTGCGAGAAACCTGCCACGCATCTGGTGTCTGTCCGGTGGGGTCCCTTCCGTGGCGACGACATGGGCGATCATGCCGTCTGCGAGCGCCACCTGCAGATGTACCGCAGCGGCTCCAACTTCGAGCGCTTCATCGGACACCTCAATTCCAAGGAACGCTTCGTCAAAGCGAAAGCACAGATCGCGTAACCCGATACGAAGTGAATCCCCTCCCCTAATAGGAGTGAAGATATATGGAAGAGAGTAGTTCAGCCGCAGTAGCGGCTCCTTTCGAGAAGGCCGCTGGAGCTTGTCCCGGTGCGCACACGGACCCAACGGCGCTCTTTGATGCGTTCGGGGGCGTCATCGAAGGGCACCCTGAAGACGAGCGCTTTTATGGAATGCCGCGCTGCACGACCGACGCGCTGCATGAGCTGCTCCACGACGATGATCCCGGTGAGGATATCCAGTATCGCGCCATGTACTGGA
>CAZVJX010000099.1:0-1942 GCA_964627575.1 uncultured Candidatus Saccharibacteria bacterium | reverse complement strand
CACGCTGTCGCTGATGGGGCCAAGGGCGCGTGACGTGCTTGCCGCGGTGACGAGCGCAGACGTGAGCAACGCCGCGTTTCCCTTTGGGCACGTGCGCGTTGTGCCCATCGCCGGCGCCGAGGTGCGGCTCTACGGCAAGATCGATGCCGTCTTTGCGGGCGAAGGGTGCGAGGAGATCGTGGACTTCAAGACTTCGAGCACCATCGACCAAAAGGATGCGAGCTATCCGCGCCAGCTCGCGTTCTACGACCTCCTGCTCCGGGAGAATGGGCATGCGCCGACCCGTGCGACCATCGTCCAGGTGGGTACGGACGCGGTGAAGGAATACCCGGTAGCGCTCTCGGACGAGACCCGTGCCGAGCTTGAACAGACGCTCGAAGCCGTCATCGGCGAGCTTCTCTCCGGGACGTGGCGGGAAGGCGAGCGCACGCGCGACGATTCCGACGCCTACGATGAACTCCTAAAACTCTTCGAATAAGAAAAGCCCCGCTCTGCGGGGCTTTTCTTACGAGGTTTTTGCGATGGCCTGATCTATCAGCTGCTTCATCGCCGCGTAGGGAAGCTCGCCGTTTATAGGGACCGGCTTCTCCCCATGCACGAGGAGGATGACGAAGGGTGCGCCGGTCGCGCCCGAGGCGAGCGCGTTGTCGTAGTCGTCATGGATCTTCTTACCGAAGGCGCCCTTGGTCATGCAGGCGGTGAAGGCGGTCGCGTCTATACCGAATCCGGACAGGAGCGCCGGGTAGCCCTTCGGATCGAACTGATTCTGGTCGGGCGCCGCGGTCTGCATGGTGTCCATGAACCGGAAGAACGTACTGGGAGTGGAAAGCGAGGCAGCGCACTCGGCAGCGAGCGCGTTGGTCGCGGCGTTCGGGTGTTCGGTCGTGACCGGGAAGTGGCGGTAGACCCAGACCACCTTGTTACCGCTTCCGTACTCGGTCATGAGCTGCTCCATGGTGCGCTCCAAGGACTTGGTGTAGGCGCCGTCCACATCGCCGTACTCGATGATGGCGACCGGAGCGGCAGGGTTCCCGATGAGGTGGTCGGCCGGGGAGACCGGATGCACCATCGCCGGGTCGCCGGTGCCATGCGCAAGGTTGTGCCGTAGACGGACCACATAGATCGCGCCCGCAAGGATGATGCCGGCGAGCACGATAGCGACGGGGATGAGGAAATCCCGCGCATGGATGGGTCTCATAGAGAAATGATAGCACCGCATCTATAGCCAATTGACGGCAGTTCCTGTAGATGCTGAACTGAGCCCAGACAGCAACTTACGAGGGCGTCATGCAACTCAAACGGTCTGGTTTGTATATCAAGGCGTACTTCGCCTGCGCATGGCTCCAGCAGAAAGCGCTGGGCCGGACGGGGCCCCTGCCCGAGCCGCGTAGCCTCTGCATGCTCATGCGCATGTACGTGTGGGGGATTCTGAGCCTTGTTCCGCTCACGATCGCCGTGGTGTTCGTGGCAGTCGTATTCCTCATCATTCTGGGGATAGGGCTCGCGCTCTATAAGCTTGCCTTCGACTGGCATACGCCCGTCGTGCAAAAGACCCGCCTGGGAATCGTGGTGTTCGCGCTCGCCCTCCTCTTCCTGGTGGGAGGCATTGTGGGCATCTGGTGGGTGGCGAGAAAGATCGGCGCATGGTTCGAGCGGAGCATGCCGAAGAGGGAACCGGCGCCAGAACCGGAGAAATCCATCGTGCGGGTGGTGCGAACTCGTAAAGAAGGGAAAGAGCCAGCCTTCTCGGAGGTTTTCGGACAGTGGCTCGAAGACCTGGACCGCAAGACGTGCACGCGCATTACGCTTACGTGATGATACGCGCCTCCTCCCGGAGGCGCGTTTACGTTTAGAGCCCGAGCGTGTGGGTGAATGCTGCGGCGCCCGCGTCCTCCGTCCAAGGACCCGTATCGAGCTTGATGTCGCGCAGTTCGCGGAGATC
>CAZVJX010000098.1:0-1944 GCA_964627575.1 uncultured Candidatus Saccharibacteria bacterium | reverse complement strand
GCGTGATCGCATGCCGATAAGTCGAGGCATCCTTGTAAGCGCTGGCCTCGTCGGCGATGACCATACGGATATCCTTGCGTTCGGCGAGATCTTTGCAGAAGCCGCGCAGTTCGATTCGTTGTTCTCCTCGCTTGACATTCCGCTTGCGTATGTGAGCATCAATCTTCACGCCATCGGGATTAATGATGTAGCAGTCGGCGGGCTCGGCAAGCAGCTTGCGCCGCTTGTCGGCATCTCCGAGCAGCACCTTGAAGGTGCGCCGGCCGGGGAAGTTGCGGAAGATGGCTGCGGCCCAGACTGTCTCCAGGATCGAGAGCGGCGCGATAATGAGCGCGCGGCAGGTGCCGGGCTCGAACTGCTGCATCATGAAGTCCATCGCCCAGAGGGCCGACAACGTCTTCATCGTGCCGGGATCGCCAAGGTTCAGCATCTTCGGATGCAGCACGCTGAAATTGGCATAGACCTTCTGGTGCGGCAGCGGCTTCTTCCCGCGCTCGATCGGGAAGTCGTAGGTGTCCATGACCGGCATGACCGGGTAGTTGTACTGCGCCAGCACGATCGAGTTGCGGAGCGTGCGGGGCACGGCGAAAAAGCTGCCATTGATCTGCTTAGCGTCGGGCAGGAAGGGCGCGACGTGGGCGGGGAGGGCGCCGGGATAAACTAGAGTGTCGGTATTAGGCTCGTGGAAAAATTCTGTCATTTGCGCCTGATGATCCTGCGCATCTCGGCGTTGCTGATTCCGCGCTCGTGCGTATAACTGCGATGGATGCGCAGCTTGTTCTGCGCGAATGTCACGAGCGCGCAGGTATCATCGAGCGCGACGGTCCAGAAGTTGTCATGCGATGTCTGCTGGACGAACAGCGCGCGCCCGGTGCCCAGCGGCGTCTCGACGGCGATCGGCTCGTGAAATTCGTAAAAGTCAGACACCGAAGGCCTGCTTGAATGCCGGGATAACCACGCTCGCGGGTCCGGCGATTGCCCATCCGCCGGCGGCGCGTATCTCGCCCATACGACGTGTTTGAATTGCGGTCGGTTCGATCTGAGCATCTCGCTTGACCTCGATGCCGAACAGCCGGCCTTTGTAGCAGCCGATGCGATCAGGCACGCCGTTCTTGCCCATGCCCTTCATGTAGGGGGCGTAGTGCCAGCATGAGGGGCCGAGAGAATCGAGGAATTTCTTGATGTCCGCCTTCTCGTATGATTCAGGACTGCGCATCAACCCCTCTTAGGATTACTGTTGTGCTCGCAGTCGAACACGTCGCACCAGGAGCACAGGGGTGACTTGCGCTTGTGCCACTCGCCGGTCTGCATGCTGTCCTTGATGTCCTCGACGATGCTGTTCACCTTGACCCAAGTGGAATTGGTGTCGGATACGTCGTGCGGCACGCCCATCCGGTTTTCCTTCAGCCACACATACGAGCCGCTGAAAGTCTTGAGGTGAGGGTTGTGGGCGTGCACGAGCATTGCGTTGACCGCGAGCTCGAACGGCTCCTCACGCGGTTTGCCCGTCTTCCAGTCCGGCAAGAAACAGGCTGTGCCATTGATGGCGACGACGTCGGCCTTGCCACGCAGCCAGACGTCCTTGTCAAAGAAGCCTGTCGGGCGCCCTTCTGCGGTGATGCCGAGCTTGACCTCGGCCTTCACCTTCAGTCCGTCGTACGGGACAACAAACGGCTCCCAGTGCTGCATCTTCACCGGGAGCGGCTTGCCGCCGAGCCGATACTCCATCGCCGTATGGACCTCGTTGCCCCATTCCATCTCCGGGGTCATCTTGAACTCGAGGTCTTTCTTCACGTAACGCCGGTACATCTGCTCGGGGCAGATGAGGTAGGTGTTGATATTGGTGTACGTGAAGACGAACGGCTTTTGCATCAGCCGAGCACCTTATTGAGCTCGGCCATCACCTTGACGCGGCCGGCCCCCGACAGGGTCGGAATGATCTTG
>CAZVJX010000097.1:0-1945 GCA_964627575.1 uncultured Candidatus Saccharibacteria bacterium | reverse complement strand
TGTACATAGCGACCGCCTTGAGCTCGTCCTCCATATCGCGTACGGAGAAGACGACGAACTGCTTATTGATATCGATATTGGTCGGCTGATTGAGGAAGCCGGACCAGGTGCCGTGCGTGTACTTGGAGAGGCGCTGCACCAGGGACTCGCTTCCTTCCATGCCGGAGAGCACTTGCTCGAAGTCGGAGAGGAGCGGCGGCTCGACGCCGGTGAAATCGCGGTCGCCGGTGATGTCCTTGAGCGCGTAGGTCTCGGTGATGGCGCGGTCCACGATCGCATCCTCCTCCGGGGTGAGGCCACCGAGCATGATGCGGAAGAGGCCGACGAGATTGATGATGTTGCTGCGCAGGATATCGCTCGGCTCCTCGTCTTCCTTTACGGGCGGCAGATCGAATGGATTGATATGGTGCTCGGAGGAGAGCGAGATATTGAAATTGCGGCCGCCGGTGGCGTTCGTGAGGTATTCGTATTCGCGCTCCGGATCAATGACGATGACGTCGGTATCGAACATAAGGGAGCGCAGGATCTCGAGCTTCACGGCATAGGACTTGCCGGAGCCGGACTTCGCGAAGACGACCGAGTTGTAGTTTTCGAGCGAGAAGCGGTCGAAGAGGATGAGGGAGGAGTTGTGGCGGTTTATGCCGTAGAGGATGCCGCGGTCGCTCGTGAGGTCGAACGAGATGAACGGGAAGATGGACGAAAGCGGGCCCGAGTTGAGCTTGCTGTTGACGAGGAGCTCGTCGGTCGCGAGCGGCAGCGTGGAGCGGAAGCCCTGCTCCTGCTGGAACAGAGCGGGCTTGGTGTAGACGAGTTTGGCATCGAGAATGCCGCGCACCTCCCCTTCCACCTTATCGAGCTCTTCTTTCGAATCGCCATAGAGCGTGAGGTAGAGACCGACATCAAACAGGTGCTCCTGCGCCTGCTGGAGCCGGTCGCGCAGGCCTTCGAGGTCCTGGTACGCGGTATCGAGCAAGGGATCGCGCACGAGCCCTTTCTGCTCGCGCTCGGAGATTTGGCTCTGCACCTCCGCGACCTTCTTCTGGAAATTGCGGAGGGCCTGCCCGGTCTCGATCGGATGCACGAAAATGCCGATGTCGAGCTGCCGCGCGAGATTGATGACCTCCATGAACCAGCCATCCGAAAGGAAGCGCGGATACGAGATCGTATAGAAGGTGCGGGAGAACTTCTCGCCGAGCTCGATCTCCTTGGCGCTCACCTTGAGCGCGGCCGGCGCAATAGCGTCGGTCAAAGAGAGTGCGCCCTGCGCGTAGATGTCCTTCGGGAGGACCGGCGTGAGTTCCGGCTCGTCTGCGTTCTCTTTCTTGTTGAAGAAGTCGAGGAGTGCCATAGGTTATTGCCGCGGTGCGTCCTCGTCGAGGCGGATCGGGCTCTCCGTTTCGCCCACATTGAACGAGCGGTACAGGAGCTCGATCACCTCTTCGGTGCCGAGCGGTACCGCGCGGATACCTGCGGCCTGGAGCCCGGCGACCACGAGCGACATGCGCTGCTCGAGCTGTACGCGGTCCTCTTCGAAGGAGGTCGACAGACCGGCCGGAGCCCCAGGCGCGGCTTTCCTGCCCGGCAGCGGGATCGGGAGCGACTTCCCCAACTGGGTGGCGAGCGCCGGGGTGTACGGCACGATGACGTAGAAAAGCTTCGTCATGATGTCTGCGGTCTCCATGAATCCCTGGATGAACTTCATGTATTCGCGCAGCTGCACGCGCATGAGCTCGCTCTGCTGCGCTTCGAGGCGGCGCTCAAGGAGCGCGAGATACGGGCGGATATCCATCTTGCGCGAGTGCACCACGATCTCGACCGAGAAATCGAGAGTATTAAGGAAGGACTGGAAGCCGCCGATGATGGCCGCCTGCTCGTCCTCGGCCTTGAGCGCGAAGTTGAGCGACGAGCACATGAGGATGCCGCGATAGCCGTTATCCTTGAGGAT
>CAZVJX010000096.1:0-2143 GCA_964627575.1 uncultured Candidatus Saccharibacteria bacterium | reverse complement strand
CGAAGTTGAGCGACGAGCACATGAGGATGCCGCGATAGCCGTTATCCTTGAGGATAACGATCCCGTTCCGGACTTCCTTTACCGGGACGAATTCCTGGGTCGCTTGGGGTGCCGCTGCCATACGCTATGCCGTCGGGGGCTGGTTCTGGTCGTTGATATCGAGTGACCAGGCCAATTCCTTGAGCTTGCCGCGGGTGAGCCCGAGCTTCTGGCGGGGCACTGCGACCGGAACAGGGGCGGCGGTCGGCGCTGCGGGAACTTCGGTATCCTCCTTCTTCCACAGATAGAGACGGCTCTTGAGGTAATAGTTGAACCCGGCCTCGAGCACATCCACGAACGGCTTGTTGTTGATCTTGTAGAACGCGAGCGCGCCCGCGAATGCGGCGATAGGAATGCAGAGCGCGATGCCGAGAACGAGCGGCAGGTAGAGAATGCAAATCGCGCACAGGCCCGCACCACCCGCCAAGTAAATGAATTGCTTGAGCGTGAAGGGACCGAAGATCTTATCTTCAACTTCGATGAACTGCGGTACCTGGTACTCCATTGCTCCCAGTATAACCGACCAGTGCGTGCAATTTATTCGATCGGCTCTCGATACGGATCCGTTCCATACTTCACGACTTTTGGTGCGCCGGGGATGGTCGCCGGCATCGGAGGACGCTCGGGAACGGGTGCTGGTTTTGGGATCGGCATGGGCGGCGGATTCACTGCCGCCGGTTGCGGCATGACCGGCGTCGCCGGAAGCTCAACGGGCGCGGGCGCACGGTGCTCCTTTGCCGCGTCCATGTCCATTGCCATCGTGCGGACGGTCGTATGGCCCGGCTCGACCGGCTCCTGCACGAGCGGCTTCGCAGGGGTTGCGAGCGGTGCATCCACGAGCGGCGAAGCAGGGGCCGCGCCCGGCGCAGCGCCGACCGTGCGCTCCGAGGCCTGGAGCTGCTTCATGACCTCCTCGTTGAACGCGGTGGTGATCTGGGTGGCTTTCTCTTCCCCACCGGCGAACTGGGCCATTTCACTATGGAACTCCGCAGGCGTGGCAAGCCCGATCAGTACATCGCGCACCAGCGCCGCCGCAGGCGCGAGCTTATCTATCGGAAGTCCGAACCGGTCCCGTAGATGCAATATAAACTCGGTAGCGAGTCCTTCGTCTGCCAAAGCCTCCTGGACAGCACTCGGTGCCGCCAAAAATCTTTCTTTTATTTCCGCTGGGGTATGCTTCTCCATAACTAAGGTATTGGCGTTCCAGCCCATCGGTGATTCGGGTTAGCGGCAACCAATGAACTGAACATAGCCCATTTCGGATCTCCCGCAGCGCGTGCTCGTTGAAGTTCGGCAATCACATTTGCCAACTCCGTCGTACTTAGTTGATTCGGATCAATCGCAGCGATTTGACGACCATCAAGCTGCTGGAGCATATGCGGCTGGGTTACCTGTCCTGCTGGTGCCGCCGCAATCTGATTAGCACGCATGCGTGAAGCCGTATATGCAGCATTGGTCGTGGTCGTCGGAGGAGTGCTGGGTGGCGAACCAGCAGGCGGCGGAACGCTTATGTTCGAGTCATTGAACCGAGTATTCCGAGCATCACGGATGGCCTGTCGCTCTGCCGTGGTCAAGTCATTGGTGTTACGCATCAGCGCGTCGAATTGCGCGTCGGTAAGTTCGCGCGCGAATACCGCAACACCTTCCTTAATCCCATGGAACTCAACAAGTTCCCTCTCGGTCATCCGCTGAAGCGTATTTCGAGCGTCTTGTGACAAGACATCATTATTGTGTTCCTCGCTGAGGCGCATTCGGGAGGTATCTTCCGTGAACCTCTGGTCTCTGCGTCTATTTTCCTGCTCAACTTCATGGATTTGATGACGCATGTCGTTATATGACGCATGGTGTGCGGGACCACCCAGCGCCGGGATGGGCACTGCTCTGCGAACGTCGAGATTCGCGCTCTCCCCCGCCCGGAGGAAGGTAGAAGCGCCAACGCCAAATGCGCGTACTGCACCGGTGCTATTGGCGGTCGCGCGCTGGATGCGCTCGCGGGCGAAGCGTGAGGTGCCGCCGACCGTCGCGTTAGTCACGCGGGCCATACTGCCAAAGACGATGCCGCCGGCGAGCGCGGTCGCCTTGTTCGCGCCCGCAGCGCCCATGC
>CAZVJX010000095.1:0-2149 GCA_964627575.1 uncultured Candidatus Saccharibacteria bacterium | reverse complement strand
TTTCGAACGGGTACTGAAGGGCTACGAAAATTTCACGGGCGTGGTGGGGGAGGCGCTGTCGGAATTCGAGGGTTCCGTTGCGGAGGCGGAAGAAGCGAAGAAACTCGAGGCGGATACGGTAGAGGCCGGGACGCGGCAGGGAAAAGAGGGAGGAGACGATACCATCAAGACCGATTCGCCGGTGACGAAGATTGTCGCGACGGCGCTCCGGTACGCGGTCGAGGGCGGCGCGTCCGATATCCATATCGAGCCGACCCCGGACAAGTCTCGCGTCCGCTTCCGCATGGACGGCGAGCTCCACACCTCGCTCGAGCTGCCGATCAAGGTGCATCCGGCCGTAGTGGCGCGCATCAAGATCATGGCGCAGCTGCGTCTCGACGAGAAGCGTAAGCCCCAGGACGGCCGCTTCTCCGCGAAGATCGACAACCGCCGCATTGATTTCCGCGTCTCCACGTTCCCGACGCAGTTCGGCGAGAAGGTCGTGATGCGTATTCTCGACCGCTCGAAGTCGGTCGCGACGCTCCAGTCCATCGGCTTCACGAAGGACAACCTCGAAACGATCCGCGAGATCCTCGAGGCGCCTTACGGCATCATCCTCATCTGCGGTCCGACGGGATCCGGTAAGTCCACGACGCTCTTCACGATGCTCTCGGAGATCGATCGCGAGACCCAGAACGTGGTGTCCGTCGAGGACCCGGTCGAGTACGAGATCCCGGGCGTGTCGCAAAGCCAGGTGCACCCGGAGATCGGCTACGATTTCGCGAATGGCCTGCGCTCCATCCTGCGCCAGGATCCGGACGTCATCATGGTCGGCGAGATCCGCGACAAGGAGACCGCGCAGCTCGCGATCCAGGCGGCGCTTACCGGCCACCTCGTGTTCTCGACCATTCACACGAACAACACCGCAGGCGTCATTCCGCGCCTCATCGATATGGGGGTGGACCCCTACCTCATCGCGCCGACCTTGGTGGCGGCCATCGGCCAGCGCCTCGTGCGTCAGATGTGCGAAGGGGCGAAAGAGGAGATCCCGGTCACCGAGAGCATCCGCGGCCTCCTCTCGGAGGAGTTCCTCGACCTGCCGGACGCAGCGAAGAAGAAGATCCCGCACTTCGACCACCTCTACCGCGCCAAGCCCACCCCGGACTGTCCGAACGGGACGCGCGGTCGCATCGGCGTCTTCGAGATCATGCGCATGGACAAGGACCTCGAGCATGTGGTGCTGACGAATCCGGTCGAGGAAGAGGTGTACAAGGTTTCGCGCGCCAAGGGCATGTTTACGATGAGGGAGGATGCTATCATAAAAGCGCTAGCGGGGGAGATCCCATTCGAGGAAGTCAATACCTTGGGCGGCAACATGTTCCCCGAGAAAGACGAAGAAACAATCTAATCCTTTATGGCTACATACCGTTTATACCTGGTAGATGACGACCGATTCCTCCTCGATATGTATGCCGTGAAGTTCAAGGCCGCCGGGCATGACGTGACCGCGTTCCAGAGCGGCGAAGAAGCTCTGGCTGCGCTGCGCGAGAAGCCGGCGCCGGATGCGCTTCTGCTCGACATCGTGATGCCGGGCACCGACGGCTTCGAAGTGCTCGAGACCATCCGCAAGGAGAACCTCATTCCCGAGTCGAAGGTCATCGTCCTCTCCAATCAGGGACAGGAGTCCGACATCGAGCGCGCCAAGAAGCTCGGTGCCGCGGGCTACATTATCAAGGCATCGGCCATCCCGAGCGAGGTCTTCGCCGAGACGCTGAAAATCATCGAATCCAAGGCATGAGCGCATCACCGAGCATTCGTCCGCTTCTCGATACCGTCATCAAGGAAGGCGGCTCCGACCTCCACCTGTCCGTCGGCAGCCACCCCATCATCCGCGTTTCCGGATCGCTCGTACCGCTCGTGCAGGAGCCGGTCCTCACGGCCGCCGACACCGAATCGATGTTCAAGGAGATGATGCCCGAGGGACGCTGGGAGCGCTTCACGACCGATCAGTCGGCCGACTTCTCCTTCGCGCACGACGAGCACAACCGCTTCCGCGTGAACGGCTACATCGTGCAGGGAAGCGTCACGGTCGCGCTGCGCCTCATTCCGCATACCATCCGCTCGCTCGGCGACCTCAACCTGCCGCCGGTGCTCGATGTCTTCACCCAGA
>CAZVJX010000094.1:0-2180 GCA_964627575.1 uncultured Candidatus Saccharibacteria bacterium | reverse complement strand
CTGCGGCCGGAACGCATCGCGATGGTACAAAGCGGCATCGTGAATGGTACGGTCGAGGACCTGGTCTAGCTTGGTACGGGCACGACATATTTCGTGCGCGTGCCGGCGGGTGGACTGGTGCGCGTTCTCGCGCCCAACGCCGCCGCGCAGCTCCAGCGCGGTGAGACTGTCAGTCTCGCGTGGCCGGACGAGGCCCTCATGGTGTTGCCCCCATGAGCACGCGTGCGCGCCACCGCGCCGTGCTGGCGCTGCCGTGGCTGTGGACGGCGCTGCTGTTCTTTCTGCCTTTCGCGCTGGTGGTGAAGATCAGCCTCGCCACGTCGCAGCTTAGCGTGCCGCCCTATTCGGATTTCTTTGCGCGCACGGACGGTGTCATCACCGGCATCCAGGCGACGGCTGAGAACTACCGCACGCTGATCAGCGATACGCTGTATGTGAAAGCCTATCTCAGTTCGGTGAAGATCGCGGCGATCGCCACACTGCTGACGCTTCTGCTGGGTTATCCCATGGCCTACGGCATCGCCACAACCGCGCCGGCGCGCCGCCCCTTGCTGCTTGTTCTGGTGACGCTGCCTTTCTGGACATCGTTCCTGGTGCGCATCTATGCCTGGATGGGACTTTTGCGGCCGGGCGGCACCATCAACACCATGCTTGAGTCCCTGGGGCTGATCGATGCGCCGCTGCGCCTGTTGAACACACCGGGTGCGGTCTATCTCGGCATTGTCTATGCCTATCTGCCGTTCATGGTGTTGCCTTTATATGCGCGGCTGGAGAAGCAGGACCCGGCGCTGCTTGAAGCGGCGGCGGACCTGGGCGCGCGGCCCTGGCAGGCCTTCCTGAAGGTGACGCTGCCCCTGTCGCTGCCGGGTGTGCTGGCGGGCGCGCTGTTGGTGTTCATCCCGGCGGTGGGCGAGTTCGTGATCCCGGAACTCCTGGGCGGGCCCGACACGCTGATGATCGGCCGCGTGCTGTGGAATGAGTTCTTCACCAACCATGATTGGCCCTTGAGTGCCGCGGTGACGGTGGTGCTGCTGGTGGTGCTGGTGGCACCCATCGCCGCGTTCCAGACGCTGCAGGCGCGGGCGAAGAAGCGGCCATGAAAGCGCGCCCATGAAACGGCATGGTGTAAGTTTCAGCGCCGTCGCGTTGGCTATGGGGCTCGCGTTCCTTTACCTGCCGATGCTGGTGGTGATGGTCAATTCCTTCAACGCCTCGCGGCTGGTGACGGTATGGACTGGGTTTTCCTGGGCCTGGTACGGCGAGCTTTTCGCCGACGCGCAGATTCTGGATGCCGCGCTCAACAGCCTCATCGTCGCCGCGTCGTCGGCGACGCTGGCGGGCATCATCGGCACCGCAGCAGGGTATGCATTGGCGCGCTTCGGACGCTTCCGGGGCCGCGCGGCGTTGGCGGGCGCGCTGGCAGCGCCCCTGGTGCTGCCCGATGTCATCGCCGGGCTTTCGCTGCTGCTGCTGTTCGTGGCCCTGGAGCAGACCTTCCCCTGGATGCCGGGCCGCGGCCTCTTCACCATCATCCTGGCGCACGCGAGCTTCACCACCGCCTATGTGGCGATCATCGTGCAGGCACGCCTTGCCGGCATGGACCGCGAAGCCGAAGAGGCGGCGGCGGATCTGGGCGCGAAACCTTTCAGAGTGTTCACCGCCATCACCTTACCGATGATCCGCCCGGCGGTGGCGGCGGGCTGGCTGCTGGCCTTCGTGCTGTCGCTGGATGATCTGGTGATCGCGAGCTTTGTCTCAGGCCCGCAGTCGACGACGCTGCCCATGGTGGTGTTCTCGAGCATACGTCTCGGCGTGAGCCCCAAGATCAACGCGCTCGCGACCATCCTGATCGTGGCGACCCTGGCGTTGCTGTCGGGCGTGGCCTGGATGGGCCGCGCGGCGTTGAAGCGCGGGCAGGCCTCGGAACATCGAATGGCCTAACGCTTCGTGACGAGAGAGACTTTCCCGCCCGAGATACGCGAGAGCGTAGCGCCGCGTGTCTCGATGGAGCTTGTCGGCGTGAGGATGACGCAGTTGTCGCAGATGTTCGCAATCTTGCCGCCGGCTTTGACGGTAACGGTATCACTGGACCCGTTGGCGCGGTTGACGGTGACGTCGCGCGGCACGCGGTCGCGGTTCTCGATATCCCCCGCGCGGGGAGGTAGACTTCATTCGAGCAG
>CAZVJX010000093.1:0-2214 GCA_964627575.1 uncultured Candidatus Saccharibacteria bacterium | reverse complement strand
GCGAGCGCGGCGCGCACGAGGAAGAGGAAGGCGTTCCGGGGAGCGAGTCCTGGCGGCACGGCCGCAAGCGGCAGCTCCTGCCGATCCGCAAACGACGCAAGCGTGCCGCCGGAAGCAACGACCGAGAGCGGCAGCCCCGCCTTCGCCGCCTCGTTGGCGAAGCTCACGGCTTCTTCCGTGTTTCCCGAGTACGAAACGGCGAGGAACTCGGCGCCTTCGGGCACGATCCGCGGCAGGCCATAGCCCCGATGCACGACGATAGACCGCTCCGGGAAAAGGAATTGGAGCGCGTCCCCCGCGAGCGCTGACCCGCCCATGCCGCCGACGACAAGCGCGCCGCCCGCGCGCTTCCGCGATCGGCGGACGGTCGGTTCGTACGAAAGCTGCGCGAGGAAGGCGTCTATCATGATTCCTGCATGTCGAGCACGAGCGTGCCCCACGTGAAATTATGCGCGCCATAGGCCTTCCCCGTCTCCGGGTTGAAGTACTCGCGGAACCCATTGCGCTCGATGAGATTCTCCGTGACCGTACGGATCCACTGCGCTTCGCTTACGAGGCCGTAGTCCACGAGACCCTTGTAGATGAACCAGTGCGGGGCGAGCCAGATGGGCCCGCGCCAAAAGCCGGTCGCGCGATAGGACGGCTCCTGTTCCGACACCGTGCGAATGCCATAGGACGAGCGGAACGTCGTGCGGTCGTGGAAGTGATTGGCGATGAGTGCTTCTGCCTCTTCTTTCGTATAGAGCCCGGCGAAGAGTGGTACGAAATGCGCCCAGGTGGCGATCTTGAGGAGCTGCTGGTGCTGTCCCTCGATAGGCCAGAAGACGCCCTCGTCCATCATGTTCTCGCGCATGGACTGCCGCATGAGGGCCGCGTGGGTGTTTGCGTACTGCTCCGCGCTCGCGTCCTTCACGAGCGCCGCGAGCTTGGCGAGGATCTCGAGATTCTTCACCATGATGGCGTTGAACGGCACGTCCTTCACCCAGAAATTGCGCTTCATGCAGAGGTCCGCATCGAAGCCGCACACGGAGTTCGCCCGCACGAGCTTGTGGCGCTCGTACATGTGCCCGAAGAACGAGATGTCGGTCCCGACATGCATGGGCGCGTCGAAGCGCGGCGAATTGTCCTCCCCCGATTCGTCCGGATTGATGATGCTAAGCAGCTGGTGGTCGGTCGGATCGCGGTACTCGATGAGGTAGCGGTAGAACGCGAGCATGGACGGGAACAGCTCCTCGAGGAAGTGGGTTTCGCGCGTATGCAGGTAGATCTCGTAGGCGGCGTACGCGATCATGGGCGGCTGCGTGATGCTCGTCACGCCGCTCTTGCCCCACCCCAGGTTATAGGGGCGGGTAATCTTGGTATTCCAGAAAATGATATGCGGCACGAGGCCGTCCGGGTACTGCCGGGACAGGAGCGCCCGCAGCTCCGAGATCGCCGCTTCCGGATCCAGCTTCGCGAGGATGATGGCGTGGAAACAGGAATCCCAGAGCCACTGGTAGGGGTAGGTTTCCGGGGACGGGACGGTGTAGGTATGGCCGGTCCCGGTTTGCCGGCGATTGTTCTTATAGAGTTCGTAGACCTGGTCCCGGAACGGCATTATCGTGCGGAACTGGTGAGCAGCGCGACAATCTTGTCGAGTTTCTCGTTCTCAATGCGCGACAACTCCTGCTGCAGGCTCTCGATCTCCGCCTTTGCCTTGACGTTCGTCTCGTAGTCCTCGAGCGCCTGATGACGGTCGCGCTCCGCCGCGCGGTTCTGGCTCATCATGATGATGGGCGCCGCGTACGCGGCCTGGGTCGAGAAGAGGAGGTTGAGGAGAATGAACGGGTACGGGTCCCAGCGGCTCGCGTACGCGACGAGGTTGAGGATGATCCAGGCGAGGATGAATAGGGTCTGGGTGATGATGAACGGCCAGGAGCCCATCGCGTTCGCGACCTGATCCGCGAACCGCTGCGCAAACGTGAGCGATTCCGTATGTTTACGGTGCCACGTACGGAGGGGGTTCGGGACGTTCTTCATGGAAGAACGATAGCACGCCCCCGAGCGCTAGTAGCCCGCCGGGAAGGTATAACTGGCAGGAATCGCCGCAGGCGTTTCCGTGGCCGTTCCGTAGACGACCGCGATCTCCTCGTGCTCGGTGAGCTCGATCTGGCGGGGATCGCCCTCGTACTTCTGCCCGTTCACGTAGAACGCGAGGGCGCTCGTCCCGTCGCT
>CAZVJX010000092.1:0-2254 GCA_964627575.1 uncultured Candidatus Saccharibacteria bacterium | reverse complement strand
GGAGTACGCCTCGGAGACGCTCACCTCCCCGTTCTTCACGCTCACCCATTTCCTCATCAATTACTACAACATCCCTCCGGATCGGCAGGCCATTCCCAAATACGCCCCGGATAGGTAAGCTCGTATGATGAAAGGCATGCTGCGCTCCGTGTTCGTCGGCATCCTCGCGCTCCTTGCGAGGGCCATCCTGCGCAAGTACCGTCCCCAGATCGTCATGGTGACCGGCAGCGTGGGGAAGACCTCGACGAAGGACGCGGTGGTGGCAGCGCTCTCGGGATACACGGATGTCCGCGGCAGTGAGAAGAGCTACAACAGCGAGCTCGGCGTCCCGTTCACTATCATCGGGGTGCATAATCCGTGGTCGAGTCCGTCGGCATGGTTCCAGGTATTCGATCGCGCGATCGAGCTTATCATCTGGAAGCGTCTCTACCCGAAACTGCTGGTGCTTGAGGTCGGTGCGGACCGACCAGGCGATCTCGTCCGCATCCTTCGCATCGCGGCTCCGAACGCGGTCGTCGTGACGCGCCTTCCGGACGTGCCGGTGCATGTGGAGGCGTACGCGACACCGCGCGCGGTGCGCGAGGAGGAGTTCGCTCCGGCCTACGCGCTCCCGAGCGGCGCACCGCTCGTCATTTCCTCGCGAGATCAGCATGCCATCGCGATGGCGAAGAATGTCCAGGCGGAAGTAAGCACGTTCGGCTTCTCTCCCGAGGCGAAGGTTCGGCTCGGCGAGCCGCGCCTGCGTGTCGAAGCGGGCAAGCCGGTGGGCATGGAGACGATCGCGACCGCAGACGGGAAGGAGTACTCGCTCTTCGTTCCGGGCGTCATCGGGCGCCCGCAGGTCCTCGCGCCGGCCGCGGCGCTCGCGCTCGCGCTGTCGCTCGGCGTGCCCGCCGAGGATGTCCTCACGGGACTCGCGGAGTACCTGCCGCCGCCAGGGCGCGGGCGGCTCCTTTCCGGAAAGAGCGGCTCGCTCCTTATAGACGATTCCTATAACGCCTCGCCCGCGGCAGCGCAGGAGGCGCTCGAATCGCTCGTGCTCGCTCCGGGGAAGCGGAAAGTCGCGGTCCTGGGCGATATGCTCGAGCTCGGCCGATATTCGGTAGAGGAGCACGAACGCATCGGTGCGCTCGCCGCTGCCACTGCGGACATGCTCATTGCCGTCGGTCCGCGCTCGCGGGCGATGGCGAACGCCGCGCAGAAGGCAGGCCTTCCCGAGAATTGGGTCCACAGCTTCGACACGGCCGCCCAGGCCGCGGAGTATCTTGCGAACGCCGTCCAGAGCGGCGACGCCGTCCTCATCAAGGGGTCGCAGTCCATGCGCATGGAGCGGATTACCGGAGCGCTGCTTGAGGACCCGGCGGATGCGAAATACTTAGTGCGGCAGGAGGAGGAGTGGAAGAGGAGGTAGCGTTCCTGCGGGAAACTCACCACGCTCGCGCATCGGTCACCCATAAATCCCTGCTGGGATTTTGGTCGACCCTCGCTCGCCGTCGCCACGGCTGCGCGTTTCGATTCCCCGACGCACCAGCTCCCGCCAGGTGCGTGAGGCCACACGCACAAAGCCGCCCGAAGGCGGCTTATGCGCGTGTGACCCCACGGGGAATCGAACCCCGATTTGATCCGTGAGAGGGATCTGTCCTAGCCGTTAGACGATAGGGCCAAGTTGAAGTGTTATACCAGAAATAGAGCGGGAGGGAAAGCTAATCGGGACCCGTTAGGGTCCCGATACGCGTTTGGGCGGGTGGAGCGCACGGTAGTAGCGCAATGCGACGCGCGCGAGAACGAGCCCTTCGGTCACTCGACCCGCTTCCACATGGGTGCGGGCGTGCTTGAGGAGCTTCTCGAGGTCTTCCTGAAGGCGAGCGCGTCCGGGCGCCGGGTCGTAGTTCCTTACCTGTCCGTAGAAAGCAGTCACCGGTACGATCATAGAGCTCTCCGATTCCTAGCCTTTCTCGATACTTTCGTCCCGCTGGAAGCGCGGTCAAATGCCGAGAAAGGGACGGCCGATGCGGGTGCGGCGGATGGAAAGGGCAAGGGCACGGGTACCAAGAGCCTGTCCGACACGTCCAGTCAGGGAGCGCATGTAGGTGCCGGAGCCGCAGTCCACCGCAATCGAAAGGACGACGTACTGCCGGTCCTGCGCGAGCGCCCGCCGCCAGCTCTCGCGCACGGCGGGGATGCGTAAGTCGGTGCCGAGCTCCTTGGAGGGTTCGTCCGAGACGGGCGCTAGCGCCAGGAGTGAATGGATGCG
>CAZVJX010000091.1:0-2266 GCA_964627575.1 uncultured Candidatus Saccharibacteria bacterium | reverse complement strand
AGCGGGGAAGCTCGCCATCACGGTAGACCTCACGCCCGAAGAGAAGAAGCTCATCAAGTCCCTCAATCTGCTGACGCTGAAACCCATCCTGTATGCGCTCAACGGCAAGGCAGGCGGGCAGTCGCTTGCGACGATGGACGACGGGCGGGCGCAGAAGGCGTACGACCACATAACGGCGCTAGGCGGCCGCTACGTGCTCATAGACGCGCGTACCGAGCATGAACTGAACGAGATGTCCGACGAGGACAGGACCATGTTCCGCTCGGAGCTTGGGGTGGAGGATGACGGCATCACGGACCTTATTCGCGGCGCATACGAGACGCTCGGTCTCCTTACCTTCTTCACCACCGGGCCCAAGGAATCCCGGGCATGGACGGTGAAGCGGGGGGCGCTCGCGCCGGATGCCGGCGCCGCCATCCACGAGGATTTCCGCGATAAGTTCATTCGCGCGGAGGTAATCGCGTGGGATACGCTGCTCGCGGACGGCTCCTGGGGCGCCGCGCGCGATAAGGGCGACCTTCGTACCGAAGGGAAGACCTACATCGTCGCCGACGGCGACGTGATGGTTTTCTTGCATTCCTAGTATTTACAGATATCAGGTATCGTGCTGTACTGCCTTTGGATAAAGGAGGCATCCATGGTTGAGCGAACTCTTATTGCTTCCTATGCCGAGGCATGGGAGGAGATGTACGGCGAGGGAGGAAGAGCGGAAGCTGCTGCGCGCTGGTTCGAGAGCCAATTTTCGGACGGTCACGCGACAAGCATTAGACCTCTACTCGAACGAATCCGTGAGCTAGTGTCGGAGGAATACTTTGACATGGCCAAACGCAGGACAATGGAAATTCCGGAGGGAGCCATCCCCGAGTGCAATTTTCACCCTCGAGCGTTGGACCTGCTGCTAGTCCACGGGATGGACTACGCGCCTGATATTGAACGGTGCAGAAACTTCAAAACCCTCGGCTTTGACCCGCTCATCGGGCAGTGCTTCGGCAACTCATGGTCCCTGATGCGTGCCGTTAACAACCGAGACCCGGACAGCGCACACCTCGCGTATGTTGAGGGGCTCGTGTACGGATACTGCACGAAACCAGTGCTGCACGCATGGAATTCCTTCGGCATCAGCGACACGCGAGCGCTCGATTGGAGTCACTATGTGGGATGCGAATGGAGTAGGTACTTCGGTATCTGTATTTCCGAGCATGAGCACGAATCGCTGCGCCGAATCGTCTTTCCTGACGAACCAAACAGGCCAGTCTCCCTGCTTGACCTTCACTTCTACCCATTCGTCGAGGAGCCGCTCACTGAATTGCTCGCGGCACGCGCCAAGTCCGTCTCTTCATGAGACGGGCTTTTCCTATACTCCCAGGTTCTGTATTTGATCCACGTAGTTCGTCATGAACGCGGGGATGGCGAAGACGAGACCGACGAGCGGGAGGACGAAGAGCACGACGGTGATGATGAGCGTCCAGAGGAAATACTTGCGGGTCTTCTCGACCGATACGTAGATGGCGTCGATCTTCTGCTCGAGCTGCACAAGGCGGGTGTCGGATGGTTCCATACGACAAGTATAGAGCATGTCAAACGCGTGGTATAATCCCGCGCATATGGAAAACGCCACGCTTGCTCCAGTGCAGTCAAAGACCTCTCCGAAGGACTTCTTCCTCTGGCTCGGCGTCATCATCGCGCTCTACGGCTCGATCACGTCCCTCATCGCCCTCAAATTCGCCTACATCAACTACCTCTTCCCGGACGCGCTCGCGGGCTATGCGGACCCATACGGCGGCTCCATGCGCATCTCGATGGCGGCGCTCATCGTGCTCGTGCCCACCCTCATCGCGCTCGTGTACCTCGTTCGGGATTCGATCGTGAAGGAGCCGGGCAAGGCCGCCCTCTGGGTGCGTCGCTGGGCGCTCGGCCTCACGCTCTTCCTTGCCGCGCTCACCATCGTCATCGACCTCGTCACCCTCATCAACACCTTCCTGGGCGGCGAGATCACCGTCCGGTTCGGCTTCAAGGTGCTTACGGTGCTCGTGGTGGCGGCCGTCGTCTTCGCGCATGCGTACCTCGACCGCACGGGCTACTGGATCAGGCACGGGAAGCACGCGCGCATCGAGGCCATCGTCATCGGCATAGGCGCTCTCGCCGCGGTCGCGTTCGGCTTCTTCCTCGTCGGGAGCCCGAGCCATATCCGCGATCTCCGGCTCGATGCCGAGCGCGTATCGGATCTCTCCATGATCCAGTCACAGCTCACGTACTACTATCAGCT
>CAZVJX010000090.1:0-2297 GCA_964627575.1 uncultured Candidatus Saccharibacteria bacterium | reverse complement strand
TCACCACCTGCTGGGTGATGGTGGAACCGCCCTGCTCGAGCGACCCGTGCGTGAGATCCACGAAGAAGGAGCGGATGATGCCGGTGATGCTGATGCCGCCGTGCCGGTAGAAATTCGAGTCCTCGATCGCGATCGAGGCCTGCTTGATATAAGGCGAGATATCCTCGAGCGGGACCTGGTTGCGGTGAATGTCGCGGTTGAGGTCGTAGAGCACGGTCTTGCCGGTGCGGTCGTAGATCTTCGTGGACTGGGTGACCTTGCGGTTATCGAAGGAATCGAGCCCAGGGGTGGGGGTGAGCGCGATCCATACGATGAAGGCGCTCCCGATGAAGAGAAGGGAACCGAGCCCAAGGAAAGCGACCCGCGTGAGGGGGTGCGGATCGCGCAGATGCTTGCGTATGGTCGAAACGAGGTCGCGCTTCTTGGAACTGCGGCGCATGAGGACCATGCTATCACGAAATGCGGCCCGGATGGGCCGCATTACGTTACATCATTTCCTCTTCCTCCTCTTCGCTAGGAGCAAGATCGTCCTCGTCATCATCGAGATCTTCGTCGTCGATATCTTCGAGTTCGTCTTCATCGAGCTCTTCATCCATCGGGTTCATCTCATGGTCCATATATCGAAACAATTTACTTAATCGTGCTCCTCTATTTGAGCAAACGTCCGTTTCTTTGCAAAGAGAAATTATCCCCGGGTGGAGAGGCCCGCGATCGCAATCGCGATCGCATCGAATTCATCATCCAACCGCTTCTTCGCCGGGAGCGTAATCAGGTGCGGGACCATACGCTCAATGGCTTTCTTGTCGGCATTCCCGTAGCCGGTCACCGCGAGTTTCACCTGGCCGGGGGAGAATTCGAGCACGGGAAGGCGAGAGGCGCCGACGGCAGCGAGCGCCGCGCCCCGCGCTTCGCCGACCCCCAAGGCCGACGTCTTATTCGTACTGAAGAAAAGCGTCTCGATCGCGACGGCCGAGGGCGCATGCGCGGCAATCGCTTCCGAAACGGCCTGGTAAATGGCAGCGAGACGCAGCTCCGCAGAACCTTTGGCGGGCGTCACGCAATCGCTCCATATATGGGTAGGGCGGGAGGGGTCGCCTTCGATGATGGCAAGACCGAGCCGGTCGAAGCCCGGGTCAATACCGAGGACCCGCCTAATCTTCGTCGTTCGTGGACTCATAGCCGCGCGCATTCGTGGTCACTTCCTGAACATCGTCCTGCTCATCGAGGAGCTCTAACAGGTGACCCAGCTTCTCCTCGGCGTCGCCCGATACATCCATGAGCGGCTCATGCGCATGGAAGCGGCCATCCGGCGTCTTGGTGAACGCCCAGGTCGCGCTGCCCGGCGTGCCGAGTTCGTACTCGTTCTTGGTAAGAATGAGTTTCACTTCCTGGGTGGTGCGGTTCCTGCTATCGGTGAGCGCGTTCACCACGATGGCGATGCCGCCCGGGCCGTAGAATTCGTACACGACCTGCTCGAGATCGCCCGCTTCCTTGCTCATGCCTTTTGCGACCGCGCGGTCGATGTTGTCCTTCGGCATGTTCGCAGCCTTGGCCCGCGTGATGACCGCGGCGAGTTCGGGAGAGGACGCGTTGCCGCCCGTGCGTTTCGAGACGACCGTGAGCTCGCGCGCGAACTTCGAGAAGACGCGGCTCTTCGCGGCATCGGTGACCGCCTTCTGGCGCTTAATCTGCGCCCACTTGCTGTGTCCGGCCATGCCCTACTTTAAATCACTTATCTTGATAAATAAAAGAGAAACGCCGCTCCCAGGAAAAGACTCAAAAATAAGGAAATCCATGAAACCAGCCGACTTAAAGGCCTTAAAGCAGGGCTTGCAAGGGGCTTGAATTTTATTATCAATTTATCTCCACCAAAGAAGAGGAACCAGACGCTGTATGCAAAGGAAAGAAGCAGCACGGTAGCTAAGATTAAATGATTACTCATGGGTAGATAAATAAGATTTACCGGCGTCAGTGAGGAGACGGCCGCGCAGCGAACGCTCGATGAATCCAAGACGCAGGAGATAGGGCTCGTACACATTCTCGATGGTGTCTGGGTCTTCGTGCATGGCGCTCGCGAGCGCGCGGACGCCGGCCGGACCGCCCTTGAAACCGGTCTGCAGGGTCTCCAGGTAGCGGCGGTCGTCCTTCGTAAGGCCGAGCGCGTCGATGCCGAAGAGCGCGCAGGCCTCGTCGCAGACCTGCGCCGTGAGCGGCAGGTCGTGCACCTCGGCATAATCGCGAACGCGCTTGAGGAGCGCGTTCGCCACGCGCGGCGTGGCACGGCTACGGCTCGCGAT
>CAZVJX010000089.1:0-2507 GCA_964627575.1 uncultured Candidatus Saccharibacteria bacterium | reverse complement strand
GTTAGTCACGCGGGCCATACTGCCAAAGACGATGCCGCCGGCGAGCGCGGTCGCTTTGGTCGCGCCCGCGGCGCCCATACGCTGGGCGAGGATCACGGACCCGAGCATGAAGCCAATGATGAGGAGGAAGTTGATGAGAATGCTCACGTTCGAGATGCCGGTGGTGGTGAGCACGGACGCGAGGCTGGTCTGGTTCGTCCCGCCAAGCGCGTGAATGACCCCCTGCATGAACTTGATGCTGACGAGTACGAGGAGGATATAGATCGGCGCAAAGAACGACTGCTTGATGAGTGCATCCCACCACTGGTGCGCCACCTCCTGCAGCGGCGGAATGGCCATGCCCGCGAAGCCGATGGGCGAGATGACCATGAGGAACGCGAGGACGACCATGCGTACGATGAACATGAAGACGGCGGCGAAAAATACGAAGGCCGTAATGGCCGAGAAGACCGCAAGGCACAGGATAACGATGATCTCCGTGAAGCCCTGGCCCTGGAGGGCAGGAGCGATCTTATCGAAACTGAAGATGCCCGCGACGCCCGATATCTGCATCACGGCTGAGCCGATACCGAAATTGGTAATGCAGGCAGGGCTTACTTCCGTGCAGTGCGCCGAAGCGCCTGCCTGGTTATAGAGCGTCGCGCCAAACGCATTCGAGACGTCGATGACCGCCTCCGCCGCGAAGAGGCTGAAGTTCATGAGCACCGCGAAGATGATGAGGGCCGGAAGCGCCCGGCGGGCGGTGAACTCATTGCCAGGTAGATTAAGGATGGTGGAAACGCCCATGAAGATGAATCCGAACAGGAGGATGAGGTTGCCGATGTCGCGCAGGACGCCCCACGCGGCCAGAAGCCCCTCGTTATTGCCGATGATGTTGCCGAACTGAAAGACCGTGACATACATCACGTAATTGAGCGCAGAACCGCCGAGGGCAACGAAGACGTTGGCGAGGAGAAGGAACAAGAGGGTGATCTGCTTGATGAGCCAGAACAGGGCCGGCTCGAAGACGCCCGTGGCGGCATCGAAGAATGGATTAGTCACCTGCACCTTGCCGTTCTTGTCGACGGTGGCCTGCGCCCCGCCGGAGGTGTTCGCCGTGCTCGCGCTGCCGAGCACCTTACCGTTCGCATCCTTCGCTACGCAGGTGTTATTCGCCTCCCCGCTGGTCGCGCCGCCGCTCACGACGAGCGTGCACTGCGCCGTATCGCCGTTCGTATTCGTGCAGTTGGTGGTCTGAAAACCAATGTTCCCCACGATCCTGCAGGTCCATCCCGTCGGCGCGAATTGCGTGAGCTCCTGCGGCACCGCGATGTCGGCGCGGGCGCTGAGCGGCATAAGCATCGTGCCCGCAAAGGAGACAATCCCCAGTAGCACAAGGAGCGGCGCGTTCATCAAGGACCAGCGCATAGCTTAGGTCGGCGTGCACGCTGCCGAGAGCGAAAGCTGGTTCATCTGGTCCAGCGTGGACGGGTTCGAGGTATCGCCCGAGCTCACGCTCTGCTGCTGCGCGTTGATGAGATCGGTCTGGCTCGGCATCTGCGGGCTGGCGAGCACGGCCTGGTACTGGCTCGTGGCGGTCGAGACCGCGCTCGCTTGCGCGGTAGAACCGGACGCATTGGTCGCCAGGAGCGTGCCCTTCACCTGTTCGAGGCTATTGTAGATGCTCGTCGCGTTCCCGATGGCAGTCGTTGCCTGCGCGATGACCGGATCCACCTGCGCGGTGATAGTGTCCGCTCCCCCGGCGTAGCAGGTCGAGGAGCTAAGGGCGCTTTTCGCCGCATTCGCAGCATCGAGAACCGCCTGCCATTCTTGCTGGTACTGCTTTACCTGCTGCTCGGTGTTCGTGAGCGTCGTATAGAAGGAGGAGGACAGGTCGTTCGACGCCGTCGCGCTCGTGTATTGGGACGGCGCGCTCGCCTGGTTGAGGTAGCTGCCGCCCGCGCCGGAGGAGGCCTGCGACAATCCGGTGATACCGGTCCCACCGAGCACCTGATTCACGAGCTGGCCCACAAGCGCGCCGACGACTTCGTTGAGTTCATCGGCCGATACGAGCTGGTTCACGCTTGAGCCGAAGACGTTCTGAAGCTGGCCCTCAATGACCGAGCCCGGCGTCTCGATGTTGTAGGAGAGGCAGGTATCGCTGTCGTCGAGGCTCGTGAATCCGGCGTCGCCGGCCGTCACGGCGCAGCTGCCGCGGAAGGACAGGAATCCCCTCCCCCAGTCGAGCTCGGTCTGGCGCTGCTGCTGCTGCGCGCCGACGGTGCTGCTGAGAGCATCCTGCGCGAGGCTGTACGCGCCGATGGGATTGTTCTGCGGATAGAGCGAGGCGTTCAGCCATCCCGAGAAACCGCCCTGCGAGAAGTCGCCGTTCAGGAAGGCTTGGTCGTTCGCGGAGACCTGATTGAGCGTATACGGATTCTGGAGGAAGAAGCCGTCGCGCGCCGTCGAGAGATAGTAGTTCGCGAGGACCGCCTGGCCGATCGCGTCCCGGAACGGCGAGTTGATCG
>CAZVJX010000088.1:0-2522 GCA_964627575.1 uncultured Candidatus Saccharibacteria bacterium | reverse complement strand
CAAGTACATCAAGCAGACCGGCGGTAAGGGTCAGTACGGCCACGTGAAGATCAAGGTGAAGCACTTGGAGCCTCTCGAAGAGGACGCGAAGATCGCCAAGAACGTCACCCGCGAGGATCACTTCGAATTCATCAATAACATCAAGGGCGGCGTCATTCCGTCGGAGTACATCAACCCGATCGAGAAGGGCATCCGCGAGGCCATGGGCCGCGGCATCCTCGCCGGCTATCCGATGGTGGACATCTCCGTGGACCTCTACGACGGCTCCTTCCACGAAGTGGACTCCTCGGAAATCGCTTTCAAGATCGCGGCGTCCCAGGCGTTCCAGGAGGCGACCCAGAAGGCGAAGCCCGTCATCCTCGAGCCGATCATGCGCGTCGAGGTGGTGGTGCCGGAGCAGTTCATGGGCGACATCACCGGCTCCATCTCCGGAAAGCGCGGCGCTATCGAGGGTATGGAGGACCGCAGCATGAACAAGGTCATTCGCGCCAAGGTGCCGCTCTCGGAGATGTTCGGCTACACCACGAGCCTCCGCTCCATGACTGAAGGCCGCGGCTCCATGACCATGGAGTTCGACCACTACGAGGTCGTGCCGACCAACGTCGCCAACGACATTATCGCGGCACGCAAGTAAGCCGCGTAGTTACGGAACACGGCCCCGGATATCCGGGGCCGTTTTTCGTTGCATGGTCCCGCGCTCTGGTAAGCTTTAGCCATATGCCTGAACACCCGCCCAAGCCTGGAACCGAGCACGAAGAAGAGCCTCACACCGAGCAGGAATCGAAGAATCTCTCCGTCCCCGCTGGCCACCCTGACCTTGAGGCAGGGGCGACCGGGGGCAGCGACGTCAGTGCGGGTGAGTACCCCGTGGTGGCGACCGCTGAATCGGCCAGCCGCGACGGCATCATGGACGCGAAATTCGGGGATGTGCACCAGGGACATCCGGTCGGGGAAGCCTCGCCCGAGATTATCGAAGCGGCACGGGTGAAAGTACTCGCGCATGCCGCAGGCACCAAAAAGGCTCCGAAAGCGACCGGCGGCCACGCGGCAGGTCATGCAGAGCATGGCCACCACGGCGGATCGAAGCTCGGCTTCTTTGCGGTGGATGTATTTGCCGTGCGTCTTCTCCCGTACTGGACCAAGAATGTCCTCGGCACCATTTTTGGCGGTATCGCGGAGGGAATCGCGGGCGCCTTCGGCGGCAAGGCGGGCGGCGGGGGCGGCCATGGCGGCGGTCATGGGGGAGGCGGGCATCATGACGGGCACGGCGGGGGCGGACACCACTAGCCGCGTTCCTTGACGCCCCGGTGCGCGCCGTGTACTTTTAGCAGTAACGCGAGTACGGCGCTCTTTTTTCATGTTCTCCGGCCACAGGGTCGGGTGACGAGTGGAAAGGCGCTGCGCGGGTGTTTACGCAAAGCGCCTTTTCCTGTTTTAGGTACAGGAAGGCGGAATTATCTTAACTACCAGTAATTTACGAACGTATGGCTGATTTCGACCGCTCGAAGCCGCATATGAACGTGGGTACCATCGGTCACGTTGACCATGGTAAGACCACGCTCACGGCTTCCATCCTGAACGTTCTCAACCTCAACTCGGCCGCTGGCTACAAGGCTCGCGTCGAGAAGGTCGAGAACATCGACAACGCGCCGGAGGAGAAGGCGCGCGGTATTACCATCGCGCTCCACCACTCCGAGTACGAGACGCCGAAGCGCCACTACGCGCACATCGACGCTCCGGGCCACGCTGACTACATCAAGAACATGATCACGGGTGCCGCCCAGATGGACGGCGCAGTCCTCGTGGTCGCCGCGACTGACGGCGCTATGCCGCAGACCCGCGAGCACATCCTTCTTGCTAAGCAGGTCGGTGTGCCTAAGCTCATCGTCTTCCTCAACAAGGTGGACATGGTTGATGACAAGGACATGGTGGACCTCGTCGAGGAGGAGATCCGCGATCTTCTCACGAAGCAGGGCTTCGCTGCTGACACTCCGGTCATCAAGGGCTCCGGCCTTAAGGCGCTCGAGGCTACCTCGGCGGATGATGAGTGGGCGCAGAAGGTGAAGGAGCTCGTCGACACGATGGACTCCTACTTCCCGGACCCGGTCCGCGAGACCGATAAGCCGTTCCTCATGGCAATCGAGGACATCTTCTCGATCGAGGGCCGCGGCACCGTCGTCACGGGCCGCATCGACCGCGGCATCGTGAAGGTCGGTGAGGAAGTCGAGATCGTGGGCCTCAAGCCGACGGCCAAGACGACCGTCACTGGTATCGAGATGTTCAACAAGCAGCTCCAGGAGGGCCAGGCTGGCGACAATGCCGGTATCCTGCTCCGCGGTACGAAGAAGGAGGACGTCCATCGCGGCCAGGTGCTCGCGAAGACCGGCTCCGTGACCCCGCACACCGACTTCGAGGCAGAGGTGTACATCCTCTCCAAGGACGAGGGCGGCCGCCACACGCCGTTCTTCTCCGGCTACAAGCCGCAGTTCTACGTCCGCACGACCGACGTCACCGGCGAGGTG
>CAZVJX010000087.1:0-2565 GCA_964627575.1 uncultured Candidatus Saccharibacteria bacterium | reverse complement strand
TGCAGAAGGTCGGCGCGCAGCAGGGTCTGCTGACGCGCGAGGCGCTCGAAGCCTACCTCGCCAAAGCCCCGGCGGACTACACGCTCGAATCTATCGCGTAAGCCTGCGGAAGGGCGAACGACGAAAACGGCACGTCAATCGCAACGTGCACGATGAAGAGCGCCGCGAAGCCGCCCACGATGGCCACGACGAGGATGCTCATATAGGAGTCGAGTGCGAGGTTCCGGGTGCGCAGCTTCCCGTTCATGCGAGGAGGGTGCGTACCGCTTCGATGATCTTCGGCGCGGAGAGGCCGTAGTGCTCGAGAAGCTCGTCCGGTTCGCCCGACTGCCCGAACTGATCCTCGATGCCGAGGCGCTTCACCGGGACCGGATACGTCCCCGAAAGGAATTCGGTAACGGCGCTCCCCATCCCGCCCGCGATCTGGTGCTCCTCAATGGTAACGACGCGGCCCGTGCGCTTGGCAGCCGCGAGGATAGTCTCCGTATCGAGCGGCTTGATCGTATGGAGATTGATGACGAGCGAACCGATGCCATCGGACTCAAGCGCGCGCGCTGCGACGAGCGCAGGGTGCGCGAGCGAGCCGGTCGCGATGAGCGTGACCTTCGGCTTCTCGCTTTGCCAGAGCGTGAGCGCTTTGCCGATGGCAAACGGAGTTTCGGGCGTCGTGAAGACCGGCACCGGGGCGCGCCCGAAGCGGATATAGGTCGGCTCCTTGGTACGCGCGGCGGTCTCGACCGCTTTCTGCGCCTCGATTGCATCCGCCGGATTCACCACCACCATGTTCGGAAGCATGCGCATGAGGCCGATATCCTCGAGCATCTGGTGCGTCGCGCCGTCCGGTCCGACGGAGACGCCGGCGTGCATGCCGCCGATCACCACCTTCGCCTGGTTAAGCGCGATGGTGGTACGGACCTGCTCGTAGCTGCGACCCGGACTGAAGGCGGCATAACTCGCAATGAAGGGAATCTTGCCGACGGCCGCGAGGCCCGCGGCGGTAGCGGCCATGTTCTGCTCGGCGATGCCCATCTCGATGAAGCGATCCGGGAATTCCTTTTCGAACCACTCGGCGCGGGTGGATTCCGTCAGATCGGCGCAGAGCACCACCACGTTCGGATCCGTCTTCCCTGCTGCGACGGTACCCAGGCCGAAGCCGTCACGCGTCGGCTTCTTCTCGATCTCCGCATCGAAGAGATGCTCCTTCAGTTTGGCGAGAGGATTGATCATGCGTATTCCTTATGCACCTTGCCCTTCATGGTGCGGATCTCTTTCAGGAACTGCTTCCCTTCCTCCTTCGTCGGCGGCTTGCCGTGCCAGTGGTAGTCGAACTCGATCTCCGGCACGCCCTTGCCGGGAATCGTGTGCGCGATGATCACCGTCGGCTTCTCGTAGATGGCTTTCGCTTCGTCCACCGCTTCCACGAACGCGCGGACGTTGTTGCCGTCGCACTCGAGCACGTGCCAGCCGAACGCTTCGTATTTCGCCCGGAGGCTCTCGAGCGGCATCACGTCCTCCGTCATGCCGTCTATCTGGATGTTATTGCGATCAATGACGGCGGTGAGGTTCGAGAGCTTGTTTTTCCCTGCCCACATGACCGCCTCCCAGATGATGCCCTCGTCCTGCTCGCCGTCGCCCATCACTACATATATATGGTTCTTCTTGCCGTCCATCCGGAGACCGAAGGCCATACCCGCGGCCTGCGGCAGGCCTTCGCCGAGAGGACCGGAGGTGGTCTCAAGGCCGGGAAGCTTCAGTCGCTCGGGATGGCCCTGGAGCCGGGATCCCAATTTTCGGAGCGTGAGGCATTCCGCTACCGGGAAGTACCCGGCATGCGCCATCGCGGCATAGCGGACCGGCACGATGTGCCCGTTCGAGAGGATGAGCCGGTCGCGCCCTTCCCAATCCGGATCCTTCGGATTCTGCGTGAGGATGCGGAAATAGAATGCGGCGAAGATGTCGGCCATGCCCAAAGGACCCGCGGTATGCCCGCTCTTCGCTTCGACCAGCATCTTTACGATGGTCTCGCGTATCGCTTCCGCTTTCCCTTCGAGAGCTGCTACATCGCTATCGGTAAGCGCCATTATTTTCAGGATAGCACGCACCAATGCGCACAATCCGCGAGTCCGTTAGTGGAAACTCGCGAGGAACTGCATCAGCTGCTGTATCGCCGCTTCGATGGAGGCGAGCAGCGAGGTGCGCGTCGAAGTCGAGACGGTCGCGGGTGCGCCAGACGCGGTACCGCCATTGCTTGCGGTAGCGACCGTGAGGCCGTGCAGTTCAATGATCACCGGGTGATCGCTCACGCTCACGCTGATCTGGTTGGTTGAGTTGCCGCTTGCGATCGACGCCGTTCCGGTAAGCGGATCATAGACGGAGTAGCTCGATACCGTTTGCCCGAGCTGGATGGTCGCGGTCTGGGTGGCTGCCGCGACTTCTGTATGGGAGTTCGCGTTCCAGATCACCGGCTCATCCCAGACGACGAGGTCGTAATTGCCGCTCGCAGTACGGATCATCATGCTGTCGTGGTAACCGGAGAGGCCGGACACCGTGTAGGAGACGCCGGAG
>CAZVJX010000086.1:0-2612 GCA_964627575.1 uncultured Candidatus Saccharibacteria bacterium | reverse complement strand
CGACCGCCGCCCCGATGAGAAGCGCGGCAAGCGCGAGCCACCACGCGAGCTCTCCGCGCAGGATGTCGTAGAAGCCGACGCCGAGAATGACGACTCCGATGGCCAGGAAGATGCCCATCCGGAAGCGTAGACGACGGTCGATGGTATGGCGAAGCTCAAGCATTGCTGACGCCATAACGGTACCATAATGCTATCCTCCTGATATGGACATGAAGGTCTACATTTGGGGAGGCATGTTCGCAGGCTCGGGCCTGGGCAACATCCTCCCGCTTCTCTGGGGCGATTCCTCGCTCTCGCTCGCGGCCGTCCTCCTCACTTTCGTCGGGGGCGTCTTCGGCATCGTCGGCGGGTACTACCTGGGGAAGAACCTGGGAGCGTAAGCGGCGCTTCCTGGTCTGCGAGGGCCTAAGGATTGACTTTTTTGTAATGTGAGTTAGGGTTTCTGCAGCTCGCGACGAGAGCTCCTGCCTGGCAGGAGCTTTTGCGTCGCGGGCCAGGAACTTTGACAGAGGAATCACCAATGAAACGAGTCATCCCGCGTCTCTTCGGCGCGACCGGCATATGCGTGGCGGCGCTCGGCATATCCGTGCCGGCGTTCGCCCAGCAGTCCCCCACGCAAGCGTGGGGGAGCTCGACCTACTTCAAGTCCGCCTCGCAGCAGTCGATCGACGTCTACAAGGCGGAGGCCGCGCTTAAGGCGCGGGACGGCGGGTACGGGGGGAACGTCTCGAACTCCGAGACCAACTACTTCGGGACGGTGACGCAGAACGACTACTCGGCCTTCCAAGGTCCGGTCGTCAGCTCATCCAACACCAACGCAGTGAACTACACGGCCTATCAGACGCACGTGGACCAATCCGGTTCGACGGGCGCCTCCTCGGGCGTGGACTACACCACGGGGAATACGGCCGGCTCCACGAACCAGGGAGCCAGCACCCAGACGTCGCTCTCGGGCGCGGGCAGTACTACCCAGAGCGCCGGCCGCTAGCCGCACGCATCATCATCGCAAGAAGGGGCTACGTATGAGTTTCAAAGGAGTGCTCGCTGGGGCCGCCGTCATGGCGGTATCGCTCGGCATGTGTACCGCCGCGTCCGCGCGCGATACGGGTCGCCCTGATCCGGTCGCGCAGGGTCCGGCGCCCATCCAGGCCGACCTGGTGAGTCCGTATGCGGATGCGCTGTCGTGCGTGAGCACGCAGCTCACGCCGGACCAGCGCAAGCTCGCGTTCGGGGTGGCGTATTTCGCCGACCGGACAGGGAAGGAAGCCTACGCGCCTGAAAACGCGTCCGGCAAGTTCCTGTCCCAGGGCACCGAAGACATGCTCATGACCTCGCTCCATAAGGCGGGCGTCACGGTGGTGGAGCTCAATGCGCCCTACCGGGCCATGATGGACTGGGTGGTGCAGCACCAGCTCGCCCGCTTCCGAAAGGAGGGGCTTGCGGTGAACTTTCCGGACGTCATCATTTCCGGGTCCTTCGACACCCTCGACTTCATCCCGGGGCATACCGATGAAGTCGTGGTCTCCGGCATCGGGGGCGGCATCAACCGCAACTCGGTGCTCGTGAAGCTCGACGCCCGGGCCACCTGGATGCCGGGCACGTTCGAAGGCAAGGTGCTACCCGCGGGCCAGATGGTCACGGGGGTCAGCATCGCCAAGCGCGTGGTCGGCTACGAGAACAAGTTCGGACTCACCAGCTTCTTCGGAGGCCGGACCCTGTTCGAACTCAACGTGGACCACGCCGGGCGCGAACCGCTGCAGTACATGCAGTCGGTCATGCTCGATCTGACCGCGTACCAGCTCGTTTCCGACACGTTCCATATCACCGCCTGCCAAGCGCAGCGGGAATACGGGGACGCGCTCGTCGCGGGTGATTTCTCGAAAGTGCCTGCCGCATCGAATGGAAAACTTGCGTCTTCCAAATAGGTGTGGTAGCTTCCTGGAACATTCGAAGCTAGCTCAGAAGGCCCTGCCGCAAGGAAAGGCCCTGTGATCCGGCTCCGAAAATCCTCTGTTCCGCCAAAGAGGATTCATGCTCTCCCCCAGGGAGAGGGTGTTGTACTGGTGGATTGTATGGGGGCCATAGGGGCACCTCAAAGAAAAAGGGCTATACAAGTGAAGAAGTTCTTTCTGTCGACCGCCGCCGTCGCCGCCATCGCCATCCTGGGCCTGGCCGCCGTTCCCGCGAACGCGGAGGTGGTCGACCTGTCGGGGGTGAACGCGCAGACCGCCAACGTGCGGGCCGGCGACACCGATCAGACCGCCGCCGCGGTGGACATCAACTGGGGCCACGTCGCCGACTCGGTGACCGAGACCTCGGCCACCAATCTGGTGAACACCGTCAGCGACAAGATCGACGTGGACCAGTCCGCCGGCCTCGGGTTCCTCAACGCCTCGTTCGTCAACGACCAGGCGCTGAACCTCTCCCTCGGCCCGGTGAACCAGCTGGCGGTCGCGGTGACCGGCGAGGGCGCGCTCCCCGATAGATGGGCGCCTCGTGTACCAGCGCAGCCGCCGTCCCAGGCTGTGAACGATCTCGTCCAGCGCCGAATTCCCGCAGATATGCGTGAACGCGTCATGCGTCAGCTGGTTGGTGCGCAGCAGCGCCTCGAG
>CAZVJX010000085.1:0-2654 GCA_964627575.1 uncultured Candidatus Saccharibacteria bacterium | reverse complement strand
TTCATAGTTTCCTTTCTGCATTTTCGATCTCCGCCCACTTAACGGATGGGCTATGAAACGCTTACGCGAACAACTCCAAGGCCATCGCATAACGGGGATCGCTGGGATGGATCGTTTCGTGAGAGAACTTCATATCGCCCCGCATGATGCTGATATGGCCGTACATGGTGAACTCTGCAATGTACGTCCTGCCGTCATCCCCATCCACGATTCGGGCCATCTTCGCGTAGGTCAGTTTCTTGGGTGCGCCATCAGTGACTCTGACGGCTCTCTCGCCCCGCTTGGGGTCTTGCTCAATCTCGAATCGTGCCGTTACGCGATGTTTGCCGCTGGGCCAATTCTCAATCGCTGCTTGCATTCTTGGGTTGCTGTAGGTCATTGCCATTTTCCTTTCCAGTTTGGCTGCCAATACCCCTTACGGGGTTTCGAGCTAGCTCGCATCACTTGGCTATGCGAGCGGTTTCTTGCCTAGCAAATCGTTCGCATTGGCTAGTACGCGAAGCAGTTCTACTTGCCTCATGGCCCATCCCGGCTCAGAATCTCGGCTAGTATCGCGCACAAGCACACCTGACTCAATCATGCCCATGAGGGCTTCCAGTGCTTCGTAGGGCGGTGTTCTAGCGCCCGGCTTATCATCTGGATACTTGGCGTCAAACTCCTCAACTGTGAGCGGTTTGCGGCGTTCACGCTTTTGAAGGTGGACAATTGAGTTTGCCGGCCCATCATCTAAACCCATTTGTGGACGCTGCGCTGTATTTCCTTCCTCTCGTCCCCAAGTGTGGAGAAACTTTTTGATCTTTGCGATGTCAGCACTTGTTAATTCGCTTTCGCCTTCCTCGAAGTGATCTACCTCAAATTGCGCAGCAAAGATTAAATCGGCAATGGTGGTTTGAGTCAGCGGATCGGAGTTTACCCCTGGAAGATCGATAAACTCTCCCCACGCTAAGTTGAACTTGGTTATGAACATATTCATACCGGACTTTCTATTCGCTTCGTTTGTCATATTCCTCCACTGGCAGCAAATCGCTGTCTTCTTCTTCATCTACGTAAATGCTGAACGGGGTTGCCGGCTCAAAGATATGTTTGCCGTCGTGATACATCGGCAAATGGCACTGAATTGAGCCCGGTTTGAACGCTGCACACCGAATCATTGGGCCGTGCTCATCCTCAAGCACTGCCGCAACAAAGAACGATTCTGCGCCTTCGATGTATCCGCCTGCTGGCTTATTGGCTGCGATCCGGTAATAGCTTGGTATGCTGGATGGTTTAATCAGCTTCACGCTAGATATAGTTAATCCGCTGATTGCATCGTGGTGAACTCCAAAGCAATCAGTATACGAACGAGCGGTCACAATGTCGCCGATTTTGAATTGGGAAATTTGCATTTCTCACCTCTTTTCCTCAATGGCCGGTAACGCTTCCGGCCTGCGGTTTAGCGTTTTGCAAGATATGCGTTGCCGCGCATGGCGTTGTGCCAAGCCAGATCAGCGGCTTTCTTTGCTTGTTTCAAGTCGCGCAGGAGCAGTGTGGATTCTCCGCGCTTGTCGTACCGTGCATCTCCGGCATTCTTCCCAAAGTCTGCCTCAAGTGCTTTCTGGTAAGCGTTATCGGCGCTCTTGGCTGCTTCATAGAGCAAACCCGCTGTATCGGTCATGCCGCACCTTCCAATGCCCTATCCAGGGCCGTTTCTTCGCCGGGGATGAGAACCTTGCGCCACGCATCGAAATGCGCCCTAGAGCACTCCCAGCGCGCGCCAAGGGGCAATCCATACACGTCGTACTGAACAGGTTCGTACTCATTCAGCCGATAGACGTTATCGGCGTGCATCCAGTAGGAAACTGTACCGTGCTCTGTGTGGGTCGTTGCGATCCTAGTTGCCTGCTCCATGGTTTTGCTCTCCCTAATGTGCTTTGGTTTGGGTTACAGCAACGATTCGACGGGAACCGGAACCGTGCCGGCACATTGCCCGCATTTGCATAGAGGGGAATGCTCTGTTTTGGATGGATTCCAGAGGATCGCCGGCGGCCTGTTGTAGCATCCGATGTGAAAGGTTCCCTGCCTTGGCATGTCCATCCCTGGGACGAATGCCCCTTGAGATTCGTAGATCGGCTGCCCACATCCCGTGCAAGCCTGATTGATAATTTTGGCTGTCATTACCCAATCCCCTCTCTGCTCGGAATCAATGCTCAATATAGAGCCGTGCATCCCCAACAAATCCGCTAGGGACAATAATGCCCGCATCAGCAATAAACCGAAGTGCAACTCCCGGCTTTGCTGTTTTGTGGAGTTCGTCGACGATCTGCTGAACGGTCAGGTTTTCAGATTTAGCAGTGGTTTCGCCATACTGCCCATCCTTGAAGTATTGGACCGTCACTTGACTTGGCATCTACTTCCCTCGAACTATCAACTTGATATTCACTGACAAGAGCAACAATAATCCAACAGGATTTTCCTGTCAAGGGTTTTTACAGTTATTTTCCTATTTATTCGCAGGAATAATCTGCTACTATAGTGCCATGAAGAAACTGAGCTTCCAATTCGAGGATGCCGATGTAAAGCTCTTGGACGATCTCCGGGCACGGCTGGAGCTTACGCTTGGCAAGGTGTCTTATATCGCTGTGATTCGGTGGGCATTGAGGCAAGCTGAGAAATGA
>CAZVJX010000084.1:0-2751 GCA_964627575.1 uncultured Candidatus Saccharibacteria bacterium | reverse complement strand
ATGCTGGCGGTATTTACTGAGAACTTTTAGTACTGCTACTCTATCTAGTTCAGGAGCATTTGGACCCAGCATTGAGAATCGTAGTGGATGATTTTTGTCTTTGTTGCTTGCAAAGCCAAAAGCATACCATAAGTAGTTAAGTATATTTCTGAGAAGGACAGTTGTTGTAAGAATTCTGACATCATGCATATTCTGAATCATATGAGGGTGATAGGTGGTTGGGTCCCCTGCGATAAGCTGTGTTGGATTTGCATTGAACCCATCAAGAATTCCCATCAATGTTGCAAATCCTGTCCAAAAATCATTTGCAGAAGAACCACCTTTTGTAAGTTGATACGTTCCTTTTCTGTCTAATTCTTCAATAATTGCACTGTTGATATGCTGTGCCCACGCTGTTGTGTCTGCGACGCCTCTGCGTACTCCTTGTTCTCTACGTATTCTCTCTGTTATTTCTGCCGTATTAAGTTCTATTTTTATATCATCCCAATCTGCTACTCGAAAATCAAAGTAAAAAAGCCCTTGGCGAAGATCTTCATCTGAAGAAAGAAATTGAGATGTTGCTTCTGGGACAATTGTTTTGGCGGTCACTTGTGCTTGGTTTGCAGTTCCATCTCTGTTGATACCGACAAAAGTATTTTGGGTTGAAGAGATTTCATCATCAGTGCGTGAAGTAATATGAACTGAGCGTAAGCCAGCAATTCGGCAAATTTTTTCCATTGCCGCTACATGTACGCCGATTTCTCCAACAAAAGAAGGAAGGGCAATATCTGTTGAAATGACACGACTGTCTATTTGGCTAAGTGGAGTGAATGTCTCTTTTTGCCTTCGGGGGGGCTTTGGTTCTCGGTCTAAATGTCTTGCCATGTGCGATATTTTACAATAAAACGCAGTAAAGTGGCAACAATAGTAGTTTTCATTTACATGAGAAGAAGCTCTTTATATATGTAAAGTCATATGTTTATTTCTCAATGGATATATTGTTTATCTGCTTGTGATGCATTAGCCAGTGGAGAAAAATAGGAGGGGAAGAATTGACTAATTTATCTTCGTCCTACGATAAACCGAGCGGCAATTTGTGCAAGTTGCGTGCCAAATTCACTTTGTGCTCTTTGAATAGTTGCTGTATTACTGGTTGTTGTTATTGCTCTTGCATCAAAAGTACTATACTCTCTCTCCAAAAATACTCCAGCAAGATTTTTCCCATATCCACCTTGGGCAGTCATAACAATACTGCTTGGAGTATATGTATACCATCCTGTTGGGTCCAATTGTCCGTATCTGCCGACAAAAATATAATTGAGACTGTCTTTTTGTACTTCCCTTTTGAGCATATACCCGATATAGCCATACTCAACGATTTCTGGCATGGTTTCAAATCCTCCACCCCACGAGGCAGTTGTTTTGCCTTGCACAAGTTCTACATCCCATTTTGAATCAAAAAATCCATACTGTTTGTTGAGAAGACCTTGTAGCTCTCTTAGTTGTAGATGTATTTGTAAGGTGTTGTCTATCTGCTTTCGTCTTGCATCTGCTAATATCTCTCGTTCTCTGAGTTTTTCTTCTCGTACTTGTTGCTTGAGTTGGTCTTGCGTTCTTAGTCTTGCAAGAAATTGTCGTATTGTTTCTTGTTGCGGTAGTTGTCTCAATCTTTCAAATTCGTCTCTCAGCGGCATATGTCTTTTATAGACTCTTTCCTATCTTGAAAGTAAAAAAAGAAGTAATAAAAGTGTAAGAACACAACATAGGGTAAAGAGAGTTATTTTGCAAAAGATTGTTGAAGATGATGCATATGTATTGAAAGCCAGAGACCTACGCTATGCAAGTCATGGAAAATACGTGACTGCTCACGGCATGCATAGGCAAGTTCTTGCACATCTGCATCAGTAACTGTTGCATATGAGGTAGTATAAGCGTACATGATTGCGTGTGTGTCAGAGACATGTTCCATGCCAAGGGCGTGTCCCAATTCATGGGTAAGTGTATGGAGAAGGTCTTCTTTGTTGTCTGCAAAGTATACGGTAATGGTATTATTTGCTTCGTCGTACAGGCCTTGTTCTGGTTTTTGTGCAAGTTGGTTGTTAAATTGTGCAATATCGCTATTGAGGATAGAGACATTATTGTTGTAATCGTTGGTGGATAATTTAAGTTGTCGGGCCCTTTCGTTGAGTGCTTGTCCTTCTTGGTTGAGTTGGTCTTGTTCTTTGAGCAGTTGATCATAGACATCTTTCGGAGCGCCTCCTTGGGAATTATACTTTTTGACTGTGGCATTAAAATCAGCAAGTTTTTGCTCATAGGTGGCAACAGCTGATTTATAGTCTGTAATTTGTTGGTTAAGTGTTTGATTGTTTTGTTCAAGCTGAGAATTAAGTTTATTGATTGATGTATCCAGGGCTTGACGCTGGTCATAGATAAAGTTGACTGTGAGACTTGCCTTTGGCGAATAAGTAAAAAGTGTTTTGCCTTCAGCACTACTCCAGACATCTGATGCTTGCTGCAAGTCGGCAATGACTTCATCATTGGTAAGTCCAAATCTCTTGTCAATAGATCCAATGCGGTAAGGTAGTGGTGTATCACAGATACTATAACTGAGAAGTTTGGTAGCTTGCATTCGCAAAGGTGGAACTACATACACAATGCCTATAAGGAACATGACGCTCAAAAAAACAATCCAGAAATACTTCATCACAAGCATTGTAAATAATTCTTGTGACTCTGGCAAGGCAAAGGTGGTGTGTAGTTTGTTTTTACTTT
>CAZVJX010000083.1:0-2801 GCA_964627575.1 uncultured Candidatus Saccharibacteria bacterium | reverse complement strand
CCTGGTGACCGAGAAAGCCTCCTCGACGGCGAGCGGTTCGCGCCCGGGCGCCTCGCGCAGGTACGCGGCAAGGCGAAGCTTCGCATCGGCGACGACGCGGTCGAATGAGGCATTGCGCGGCAGCAGGGAGCGCGCGAGGGAGGCCGCGAGCGCGCCGTACGCCCGGTCCTCGTCCCGATGTTCGAGGTACTCGGCGATGCCGGCATGCACGCTGCTCCCGATGGCCGTCGCCGGGGCTTCCGGTTCATGAAGCCGCAGCACGCGGCGCGCGAAGAAGACCGGGGGCGATTCGAGGTACTCGTTGAGCGCCGAGGGGGAGAGGCCCTCGCCCGTGAGGTACGCCTGTACGAGCTCGTTCACGGCCTTCGACGGTTCGATGACCGTATGGAGGAGCGGGAGCGGATCGGCCTCGACTTCGACGAGCGGCAGGCCCTCCGGGACGAGCACCGACGGCGGCGTCTCGCGGCCGTCGCCGTTCTCGGCGGCGTACGAGAGTACGAGCGCGTCCTTGGCGCGCGTGAGCGCGACGTAGAAGAGCTTCGTCACATCCTCGAGCGAGCGCTTCTGATCCACCGGGGAGGGAATCTTCGCGGCCATACCGCCGTTCTCCCACTGCCCGGCCGTAAGTCCGGCCACAAAGACGCGGCCGAACTCCATACCCTTGGATTTATGCGCCGTGATGACCGTCACCTTTCCTTCTTCGAGCGTGACGCTCGTCTTGATGTTCTCGAGCCCGTGCTCGTTCGCTTTCATGAACGCGTCCACGACGTCACCGAAGCTTTGGTTCGGATCGCGCCCGACGATCTCCTCCACGTGCATGAACACGCGACGCAGGAGCCCGATATCTTCCGCGACCTGATCGGCATGCGAGAGGAGGTACCCGCGCGCGCCCGCATCCGCGAGCAGCTTCGAGAGGAGCGGAAGGGGTGGCGTTGAAAGCGCGTCCTTCTGGAGCGCACGCAGCGTACGCGCTACCTCCGGGCAGGTCGCCTCGAGGGCGCCCCAGAGTTCATGGTCGCGGTTCTTGAGGAGGAGTGCCGAGCGCTCGGCGAGCGCCAGGGGCCACCAGGGGGCAAGGAGCGTCTCCCGGAGCGCGGCGATATCGAGCGGGTCGGCCACGCTGCGCATGAGCGCGAGGATGGCGCGCATGACGGGGCGCGAGGAGAGCAGCACGTCGCCGGCGCGCAGCGTAGGGATGCCGCGTGCCGACAGGTGCGCCGCGAAGAGGTTCGCGGTCGCGTTTCGGCTCACGATGATCGCGATCTCGTGCGGCTTCGTTCCGGCGGCCAGCGCGCGTTCGACCAGGGTCGCGACTTGGTCGCGCTCGGCGAGGGGGTCCGGGGATACGAGGAGTTCGATCGTCGCCTTCCCCTCCCGGATCGCGGCCAGCTGCGGATGCGCGCCGGTCGAAGCCGGCACCCGCTCTATCAGTCGGTGCGATACGTCGAGCACGCCCTGGAGCGAGCGGTAGCTGTCGGTGAGCGCGACCACCTCGATGCGCGGATACTGCGCAGTGAAAGTGCCGAAGTGCGAGGAATCCGCGCCCTGGAAGCGGTAGATGGCCTGCTTCTCGTCCCCCACCACGAAGAGGTTCGGGTGCTCGTCGTAGGCGAGCGTATCGAGAAGCGCATGCTGGAGGCCGTTCGCGTCCTGGTGCTCGTCCGCGAGGATGTACTGGTACTGCTCCTGTACGGTCGCGCGCAGGTCCGCATCCGCGACGAGCCCGTCCACGGCGATGCGCAGCACATCGGCGAAATCGTAGAGATCGCGCTTCTCCTTGAGCGCTTCGTACGCTTCGATGAGCCGCGCCGCCTCGAAGCCCTTCTCTAGCTGCTCGAGCTTCTTCTGGCCCTCCGGCTTGAAGTCGCCCTTCCTTCCGTACTTGCTGTCACGCGTGTAGTAGAGCGATTCGTCGGCCTTGATCGCCGTGCCCCGTTCCTCGAGCCAGTTCCGGTAGTCGGTGAGGCTGATGCGCTCGCGCACGAGATCATTGCGCAAGCGCGCGAGGTCCTGGAGGTAGAAGTACGGGGACTTCGCGGTCCGGAGCGCGTTCAGCTCCTCGGTCTCGAGCACCTCGCGCCAGAGAAGCGTCGCTTCCACGTCGCCCGCGAGCCGCTTGCCGCGCGCTTCCTTGAAGGAATCGGGATAGGTCGAGAGCAGATGCTCGGCGAAGCCATGGAAGGTCGAGATGAATGCCTCGCGCGCGATGGGCTCGCCGACGAGCTCCCCGAGGCGGCGGCGGACGGTGCGCGCCGCCGACTCGGTGAACGTGAGGACGAGGATATTGGAAGCGTTCGCCTGCGTCTGCCGCAGGATATTCGCGATGCGGAGGGTGAGGATGTGGGTCTTCCCCGTGCCAGGCCCAGCGATGACGAGGACGGGACCTTCCACCGTATCCACGGCCTTCTTCTGGGCGGCATTCAGCCGCGCATAGGCTGCCTCGAAGGCCTTCTCGTCCGTCATTCCCTTATTCTACCTCGTCCTATTTCGCCCGCAGTTTCCAGGAGTTCCAACCAATGATCACAAGACTAATGACTGCAAAAAGAACGCCCATAACCCATGCTACGCGTCCACGGTAAATGCCTATTGGGAACCAGCCGCTTTCCTGTGCAGGTACTAAAGCAAGAACTAAAACACTTATAATTAGCCAGATGAACGAAAATTTAATCCATTTAGAAAAAATCTTTTCTGGTATGAAAAGAACAATTAGCGAGGGTATGAGAGCCCAAACAGAAAATGCCCAGAGCGGATTAAAGATTGTAAAAATCGACGAAACGGCAAAACTTCGATAGCCGCAAAGA
>CAZVJX010000082.1:0-2981 GCA_964627575.1 uncultured Candidatus Saccharibacteria bacterium | reverse complement strand
ACACGTGCCATCGTGGTATTTCTTGAATAGCTCGGTCAACTGCTTTTTTTCCATGTATAATAGATGGTTTTAATACCATTTAATACATGACGGCGGTTAGCCTTAAAAAGGAAGAACTATTTTATTTTAACAGCCCGGCTAAATTTAACGGCTGCTTAATAGCGTTGCTGTTCAGATTGAGTTGCGGGCCGGGTTCTCATTTCACGACATTCCCGCGCGATAGCGAGTTCTTCATTGGTGGGCACGACCAGTACACGCGTCCGGGCATCCGGAGTGCTGAGGTCGCGGAGCTGGCTGTTACGCGCTCTATTCGCAGCTGGATCAAGCCTGATCCCAAGAAAATCCATGTCCCGGCAAACCAGTTCCCGGGTCAGCGCATCATTCTCGCCCACGCCGGCTGTAAAAACGATTGCGTCCAGGCCATTCAAAGCGGCCGCATACGCGCCGATGAATTTCTTGATCCGGTAGGTATAGAGCGCATAGGCCAGCTGTGCTGCGGGATCGCCGGCAGCATACAGCTCGCTGACGTTCCGCATATCATTGTGGCCGCTTAAGCCCTTCATACCGCTTTGCTTGTTCAGCAGGTCTGAAATTTGGTCCGTAGTATAACCTTTCTGCTCGCTCAGGTAAAGCAACACAGAGGGGTCGATGCTGCCACAGCGGGTACCCATGACCAGCCCGTCCAGCGGCGTCATACCCATACTCGTGTCGATACAGCGCCCGCCGTCCACCGCGGCCATGCTGCAGCCGTTGCCCAGGTGTATTGTAATGAGTTTAGCGTCAGGCTTGCCAAGGTAAACGGCAGCCTCCCGTGCTACAAATTCATGGCTTATGCCGTGAAAACCATATACCCGGATCGCGTCCTCAGCGTAGAATTTTTCCGGGATCGCATAGCGATAGGCCTCTGCCGGCAATGTACGGTGAAAGGCCGTATCGAAGACGGCTACCTGCACGGCATGAGGGAACAGTTTCTCTGCCACCTCGATGCCTTTGATGTGGCCCGGATTATGCAGCGGCGCCAGCGCGTAAAGGGCGATGATCTTTTCCTTGACCTCCGGCGTGATGACCGTGGTAGCGGTCAGCGTTTCGCCCCCATGAACCACGCGGTGGCCTACGGTGACGATGTCTGTTGGGTTTTCAATTACCGCGATATCCGGGCGCGTCAGCACCGCCGTCAGCGCCTGCATGCCGGCTGCATGGCCGCGGACCGGCTGGTCAAGCCGGATGGTTTGTTCCCTCCCGGGCGTCAGTAGCTTATGGGTGAGCTGGCTGCTTTCCTGCCCGATGCGTTCGATAAGACCGCTACAGATCGCCTGGTCAGAATCCGCTGGAAAAAGTTGATATTTAATAGAGCTGCTGCCCGAATTGATCACCAGTATATACATGGTTCAAAGATAAAAGATTAAAGCACGGTCTCCTGCGCCTGGATAGCGGTAATGATGACCGTATTAAAAACGTCATCCACCGTGCAGCCGCGGCTGAGGTCATTGACTGGCTTGTTGAGACCCTGCAACATGGGGCCTATAGCCAGCGCGCCGGTCTCCCGCTGCACGGCCTTATAGGTATTGTTGCCGGTATTCAGGTCGGGAAAGATCAGTACACTCGCCTGCCCCGCCACTTCAGAGCCCGGCAGCTTTTGCCTGCCCACCAGCGGATCGACCGCGGCATCGTATTGAATCGGCCCTTCAATCTTAATATCCGGCCGCTGTTCCTGAACAAGCAAAGTCGCCCGCCGGACCTTATCGACGTCTGCGCCGGTGCCTGAAGTGCCGGAGGAATAAGAAAGCATGGCGACACGCGGCTCAATGCCGAAACGTTTGCCATTATCTGCTGAAGAGATGGCGATCTCCGCCAGTTCCTCGGAAGTCGGGTCAGGATTGACCGCGCAATCGCCGAATACCGAGACGCGGTCGGCAAGGCACATAAAAAAGACGGAGGATACTGTAGAGATGCCAGGCCGGGTTTTGATAAACTGCAATGCCGGACGGATGGTATGCTGCGTCGTATGGACCGCGCCGGACACCATGCCGTCGGCTTCTCCTTTATAGACCATCATGGTCCCGAAATAAGATACGTCGGTCATCAGGTCCCGCGCCATTTCGAGGGTGACATTTTTGTTTTTGCGTAATTCATAGAGGGTCTCCACATACGTCTCATACTCCGGCGCATTCGCCGGATCGACGATCCTGATCTGCCGGAGATCCAGGTCGATACCCAGCCGCTTCACGGCGGCGGCGATCTCGACAGGGTCGCCTAACAGGATAAGGTTGACCAGGTCCTGCGCGATGAGCCGGGCCGCGGCCTGGAGGATACGGTCATCACTCCCTTCCGGCAGGACGATCGTCTTCTTTTGACGCTTGGCCCACTGTGTCAGCTGGTACTGGAACATGTGTGGCGTCATGGCCACGGAATGAAAAGTGATGATCTTTTTATTTAACGCATCCAGGTCAATGTAACGGTTAAAAGTCTCAATGGCCAACTGGATCTTTTTATGCTGCCCCGGCCGTATCCGGGAACGTACCGAGGCCACCTTGTTCGTGGTTTCGAACGTGCCGGTGTTCACGGCCATAATGGGCACGATGTGCTGCAGCCCTTCGATCAAACGCATCACCGGCGGCTCGGGGGCCGTGCCGGCGGTCAGCACGATGCCGGCTACCCTGGGATAACTGGCCGACAGGTTGGCCTGAAGCGAACAGATAACGATATCCCCGCGATCACCCGGGGTGACGATCAGGACATTCTCCTTCAGGTAATTCAGAACATTGGGCGCTTGCATGGCCCCGGTCACAAAGTGATCTACCGGTCCTTCCAGCAGGCCCTCGCCAAACAGCACCTTGCCCTGCAGCTGTTCGAATATCTCGCCAACCGTCGGGCTTTCCAGGGCCTTATCGGTCGGAATAACTGCGGTCAGGATGGTGTCCGGAAGTTGCTTGGCGAGCAGTGCGCGGATATCAGCGGCTTGCGCGGGCTGAACGCGGTTG
>CAZVJX010000081.1:0-3001 GCA_964627575.1 uncultured Candidatus Saccharibacteria bacterium | reverse complement strand
GCTTTCGGGCTCGGATTTCATCAGCCAGTAACGTTTCCCCTCCTTCATACGTCTCACAGTATACTAACGATATGAAAAACTGGACCATTCCTCTGGCAATCGTAGTAATGGTGCTGCTCGGGCTCGGTGCGGTGTGTCTGTTCTCCGATAAGGAGCGGGGCATGCCTGTCGGACAGACGGCGACAAGCACCGAGACCGGGCAGGCGAACGCGCAGACCGTGACGACGCCCGCGGGCCTCTCCTTCACCTATGCGGACCCGTACGGGCTCGCGACCTCGCCCGAGCAGGTGCTCGTGAAGTCCTACATCCCGTCCTGCCTGGGCGACTTCGATTACTGCATCTACCGCACGGGCGACCAGTATGCGGGGACGAATTTCGAGAGCGCCGGCATCGCGATACAGCAGCGGAAGGACCTGACGACCAAGACCGCCTGCCTCACCGAGCCGCCCATGGGCTACGAGAATCAGAAGGTCACCACCCTGGATCAGAGCGGGTACGCAACGAGCGTCTCGGGGCCCCTCGGCAATGGCGCCGCCGGTCACTACTCGGACGGTTACCAGTACCGCCTCTGGTACGGCACGACCTGCTACGAGTTCAATGCGCAGATCGGCGAGTCGAATTACGGCAACTACCCGACAGGCACGAAGACCGAATTCACCGCCGCGGACCGCGCGGCAGTCATGAAGGAGCTCACGGGCATTCTCGCGCATATGTCGGTCAACGGCACGAAGATAACCTTCCCGCAGAGCGAGGCGGGCAAGGGGTAAAGAAGTCAGAGGGTAAAGAAAAAGGCCGCGCGTGAGCGCGGCCTTTGCATGTGGAGGTGCCGGCAGGCTAGGCGGCCTTCAGGAGCGGGACGGCAGCGCGGCGTTCGAGGATCAGGTCCGTCCAGGCCTCGGTGAGCTGGTGGTACTTCTCGTCCCGTTCCGCTTGCCGCTCTTTCGAGCCCCGGATATAGAAACCGAGCTGGGTCATCGACACGTCGTGCGCGGTCAGGAGATCGGGAGCGACTTTGTTGTAGTCGCCGCCGTAGACCTGGGCGATCATGCAGCTGGAGCAGCAGCCGACATCGAGCGTGCCGAGGTCAATCTTCGCGTCCCAGCCGGGGTAGTGCGCATCGAGGAACGCGGCTCCTGTGGTGGCCCGCTGACGGGCATTGAAAACGGACATGACTTCTTTCCTTCTCGATGAGTGGAAACGGAAGCGTACTCCGAACTAACGGTACGCCCGGCCCAGGCGCTTGTCTACGCGGGGCTGGGGCTAGCGCGCCCCGCGACCGCTCTTCATTGAAGCCCCCATACGCCCACGCTAGAATCCGGCTATGAAACCCATCATTAATATCAGCGATCTCACGCTAGAGCCCAATCCCTTCCCGCCGCCAAAGAACGCGAAGCGCACGTTCGGCGGCAAGATCGCCCGCGTCTCGCCGCTCACCGGAGCGAAGAAGCTCGGATACAACTACGCCGTCCTCGAGCCCGGCGCCTCGATCTACCCATTCCATGCGCACAAAGTGAATGAGGAGCTCTTCTTCATTCTGGAAGGGAATGGGGAGGTGCGGCTTGACGACGAGACACACCCGATCAAAGAGGGCGACTTCATTTCCTGCCTGCCGGGCGGCCCGGCGCACCAGATCGTGAACAGCGGGACTGCCGACCTGAAGTACCTCTCCATCTCGACGGTGGAATACCCGGAGATCGCGGAGTATCCCGACTCGGAGAAGTTCGGCGTGCTTTCGCCCGACTTCCGCTTCCTCGGCCGCGCCGATCAGTCCCTCGGTTACTGGGACGGGGAATAGAAAGAGCCGCCCGGGAGGGCGGCTTTTGTCCTAGGCTACCGTTCAATGGCGCCGGAGCATTCTGGTGATTTCTTCCATGGTGCTTTCGTTCCGGGCCCGGACGAGATCGAGCGCCTCCTCGGCGAGAAGCGGGGGCTGGACGCAGAGGGCTGCGAGCAGCGTCGCCAATTGGGCGATGACCATATCCTTGAGCAGTTGCCGGATCTGCTCTTGCCGATCCGGTGGCAGCGTTCCGTATGCTTGGCTCGCGGACCCGTTGAGGGTCCATGTGAACCTGCCGACCCGCGGATCGGTGTACGTGATATTCATGGCACCCTCCAAAGAGCGTATGCGTAATATGATACGTTATCCGTGGTGTCAAAAATGAGCCGCCGCAGGCAGCGGCGTTCACCGGCCCTACAGGGCCGCCGCAGGAAAATAGCGTTACCAGCTAATCTATACGCTTATGATCGAGCACACAGGAGTCCCGGTTTCCGATCTCGCGCGAGCGAAAGAGTTCTACGGGAAGGCCATCGCGCCCCTGGGCTACGAAGAGAAGCATGATTGGGGCGAAGCCATCGGCTACATGGAGGGCGGCCACTCGAGCTTCTTCATCAATCGGCAGGACACGGTCGTGCCGACGCATCTCGCCTTCCGCGCCCATAGGAAAGAGGACGTGGACGCCTTCCATGCGGCGGCGCTCGCCGCAGGCGGGGAGGACAACGGCGCGCCCGGCTACCGCACGGACTACAGTCCCGGCTACTACGCCGCCTTCATCCACGATCCGGACGGCAATAACATCGAGGCCGTCTGGTTCGATCCGCAGAAAGAGGAGGCCGGTTAGACGTCCCCAGGCCGGAAAGAGCGCGGGCCCGGCTCCGTCTATACTGGAACCATGAATAATCGCCTTATCGCACTAGGGATCGTTATCCTGCTTATCGTCGCTGCCGGCGCGGCGTACGTACTGGCCCGCCCGGCTCCCGCGCCTGCTCCGGCGCAGGAAAACGCCACGACCACGCCGGCAGGACCTTCGACCGCCACGACCACGCCCGAGCCAGAAGCGACGACCGCAGCGCTCGGCCAGCGCATCTACGAGCAGGTCTCGGCCGAGGGTTATGCCCTGTGGCAGCCGCACATGACCATCCTCATCAACCACTATGCGCTGAATCCGGCCGATCCGGAAACCCGCAAGCTCATCAAGCCCCTCGGCTTCCTGACCCGCGACCC
>CAZVJX010000080.1:0-3027 GCA_964627575.1 uncultured Candidatus Saccharibacteria bacterium | reverse complement strand
CCTGCTCCATCCAGTCGGTCGTGGTGTCGCCCTCGTGCACCTGGCGGATCTTGTGCTGGGAGGCCGTGTAGAAGAGGCCGCGCTCGGTCGTCGTCGTCTTGCCGGCGTCGACGTGGGCGACGATGCCGAAGTTGCGCACTTTTTCGAGGGGATAATCGCGATTCATATAAGTGGTAAGTAAATAAAAAAGCCCGCGGATGCGTTATAGGTAAGATACGTTTTTGGGGGCCAAAAGGCAAGAAAGCGCCGCCGGTCCCTAGGGATCGGCGGCGGGTGAGGCACTAACGCGTCCGCTGCTTGCGGCTCTTGGGGCCGCCCTTCTTTCCGGCAGCCGCGGCAAGGCCGGGCTTTACGGAGAAGCTGCGCTTCTCCGGCGGCACTGCGGCGCCGCCCCTGCGCGCGATTTCCACCCGTTTTTCCTCCGACATCGCCGCGAAGCCGCGGCGAGACTTGGACTTTCCATCCGTTGCCATGCTGCACTCCTTTCTATCGATCGCCGCCCGAGCCGATCCTGCCCCTGTAGTACCACGCCAGCGAGCTGGGCGGAAGCACTCCCCTTCCCTTTTCCCGGCGATGGGTCTAGATTCGGATAAGCTGTTCTATCAATAAAAGAGGGGCGTTAGATGCGCATCGCGACCTACAATCCTGAAATCGAGGAATTCGAGGAAAACCAAGGCGGAAAATATTACTGGAGTCTGGATTATCGCAAAATCGCAAGCCAGTTCCCCGAGGGTTTCTCTCGGACGCTTATTGCGACGCTCGAATCGTTGGACACCGAATGTCCCGGGAGCCGAAGCGAACTTTTTGCGGTCATTCCCACTTCAGTCTGCCGTACTGCATCTGCCTTCTACCATCCGGCCTTTGGGCGACACCGCGGCCTCATGGAACTCCGGCGCGAAGGCAACCTCTATCTGAGCGGAGTGCACATCCATTTCTTCGAGTACGAGAACATCGTGACCTCGAAGAAGCTTGCCGAGCTCTCGTTCAGGAACCTTCTCGACAATTACGCCCGAGACCTGAATGCCGACCACCGCGAGTTCCGAGAGGCACTCATGCTCATACCTCACTCGCTCGGCGAACCGGAATACCGGCACGGAAACATCGTTGCGGGGAACAACTGACGCAGTAACGCGGCGCAGAAAGCGCCGCGTTTTATTATCGGTTGCGGCCGCACCTCCCTGCTGATAGGGTTGCCGCCAGAAGGAGGGCATTCCTGATGGAGGGCACGCACACCCTATTAGCGGGACTCGGATTCAGATACGTCACGGCCGACAATCTCTCGCCCAGCGAAACGGCGCTTCTGCAGGCGCTCGGAACCGGGCGTGGCTGCTTCGTCCGTACCTGCGTCCTCGGCCTCGGCGCCACGCTCGCCCGCGACGCCAAAGGCAGGCTGTACGTGGCAAAGGGCCAATTCGATCTATCGTTCTGGGATTTTCACGAAACTATCCCGAGATACCAACACTAAAAGCGCCCCGCCTAGCGGGGCGCTTTTTCTTTTAGCGCAGGAGAGAGAGGGATCCTACGATGGAATCGAGGGCCGTCTGGGATGCGGGCGTGAGGCCCGGGCTTGTCCGGACGATGTACCAGTTCTCGGTGCCCGTGTGGACCCAGGTCAGGTAGTAATCCCGGGCGGGCGTCTCTCCGGTCGCGACCGTCGTGATGTGGAGGTAGACGCCCGGCACGTCATCCACGGTGAGATTGCGGATCTTGTAGATATGCCCCGGATTGAGGACGTTCCCCGGATTGTAGTCGGCGGAATTGCTCGAATTATAGACGGCCTCGAAGGAAAGCTGGGTGCCGCCGACCGCCGAGCGGATGAACGGAAGCGGATCGAAGTAGGCGCCCGTCGTCTTCTGCATGAGGATCGTCTCGTTCTTGGTGCTCTGCGGAGGCTGGACCGACAGCACACCGCTCTTCACCGCGATGGTGCTATTGAGCGGCGCCGTGAACGAAACACCGGCAGCCGTGCTCGTGATGGTCTCTACGGCGCCGTTGGTCTGCGTCGTGTAGCCCGACGCGTTGTCCTTCGTCGGCTTTGCAACGGAACCGGAAGCGCCCGGTGCCGAGGACGGAGCCGAGCCATGACCCGTCGTGGTAACGACCGCCGGCGTCGAGGTCGCGGTCGGCGCGGTCGAGGAGGAACTCGGCCGCAGGAGGTACCAGGCAGTGAGTCCGATAAGGAAAACAACGATGACCGCCACCCCGATAATGGATCGGGTTCTGCGCGAGACGTTCGGATTCAGATTCATGAGGGATATACGAGCTGGTATGCTTTCCATGCTAGCACCAAAACGCGCCCGGCAAGGGCGCGTTTTGGATAGCTTTCTGGAAAGGTTGGATTACCAGGCGAAGTGCGCGAAGGCCTTGTTGGCGTCCGCCATGCGGTGCATGTCGTCCTTCTTCTTGATGGCCTCGCCCTCGTTCTTAGCCGCCATGAGGATCTCGTTGGCGAGCTTCTCGGCCATCGGCTTGCCCTTCTTGGCGCGCGCGGCGTTGATGAGCCAGCGGTATGCGAGGGAAACGCGGCGCTGCTGCGGCACTTCGCGCGGCACCTGGTAGTTAGCGCCGCCGACGCGGCGGGAGCGCACCTCCATGAGCGGAGCGACGTTGCGGATAGCGGTCTCGAAGGTCTCGATAGGGTCCGGAGTGCCGTCGGACTTGCCGATGAGCTCGAGCGCGTCGTAGACGACGGCGCGGGCGGTATCCTTCTTGCCGTCCCACATGACGGTGTTGATGAAGCGCGAGACGGCATCGGAACCGTACTTGAGGTCGGGGCGGCGAACCGGCTTGTTCTTGATAGGGCGACGCATGGATATTACTTAGGCTTCTTAGCTCCGTAGCGCGAGCGTCCGCGGCGGCGCTTATCAATGCCGGCGGTATCGAGCTTACCGCGCACGATGGTGTACTGGACACCGATGTCCTTCACGCGGCCGCCGCGAAGCAGCACGACCGAGTGCTCCTGGAGGTTATGGCCCTCGCCCGGGATGTAGGCGGTCACTTCCATGCCGTTGCTGAGGCGCACGCGGG
>CAZVJX010000079.1:0-3053 GCA_964627575.1 uncultured Candidatus Saccharibacteria bacterium | reverse complement strand
GAGCTCGTCGAGCTGCTCAACGAGATCTTTTCCGAGTTCGACTCGCTGGCGGGCGCGCACGGCGTCGAGAAGATCAAGACGATCGGCGATGCGTACCTTGCGGTCGCCGGGATTCCCGTTCCTCGCGCCGATCACGCGCGAGCCGTCGCGGACCTGGCGCTGGATATGGTGCGCGCGCAGCAGCGGTTTGCCGAGCGGCGCAAGCTGCCGTTGCAGATGCGCGTCGGCATCAACACCGAGCGCTACAGCGAGCCCGAGATCGAGCGCTCCCAGAGAGAGCTGCGCGTCATCGTGCACACGGCGCGTCCGGGCGTCGTCATCGGCCGCTCGGGCGAGAACGCGACCAAGCTCCGCCAGGAGCTCGGCAAGGTCGTCGAGTCTGCTGCGCCCGGCCAGGGCCGCCGCGTGAAGCTCGACATCATGGAGATCCGCCAGCCGGAGACCGATGCTGCCGTCGTCGCCTACATGGTGGCCGAGGGCCTCGAGAAGCGCATGCCGTTCCGCCGCGTGCTCAAGCAGACGGTGGAGAAGGTCATGGCGGTGCGCGAGGTCGTCGGCGTGCGCATCGTGGTCTCGGGCCGCCTCGGCGGCGCGGACATGGGCCGCGTCGAGCAGATCAAGCGCGGTCGTATTCCGCTCCAGACCTTCCGCGCGAACATCGATTACGCGACCGAGAAGGCGTACCTCCCGTACGGCGTGATCGGCATCAAGGTGTGGATCTATCTCGGCGAGCAGTTTAACGAGCGCGACCGCTCCGCAACCACTAAGTAAGGCCTATGCTGTTTCCTAAGAAAGTTAAGCACCGCAAGTGGCAGACGAACCGGAAGTCCCTGGCGCGCCTCGCCCGTCCCGAGACGCGCGGCATCACCGTGGCCTTCGGCTCCTATGGCCTCAAGGCAACGTCTGCCTCGCGCGTGACCAGCAACCAGATCGAGGCCGCTCGTAAGGTTCTCACCCGCGTCACCGGCAAGGGCGGCAAGCTCTGGATCCGCATCTTCCCTGATCGTCCGATCACCCAGAAGCCGGCCGAAGTGGGCATGGGTTCCGGTAAGGGCGATCCGAAGCACTTCGTGTTCGAGGTGCGCCCGGGCCGCGTGCTCTTCGAGCTCGACGGCGTCGAGGATGCGGCTGCGCGCGATGCGCTCCGCCGCGCCGGCGCCAAGCTCCCACTTAAGTCCACCGTCGTCACGCGCGGCTAATCCATTCGTATGGCTAAAAAAACCACACTCACCGAGAAGAACCCCGCAGAGCTCACGAAGCTTCTCAAGGAGAAGCGCGAGGAGCTCCGCGGTCTCCGCTTCGCCGCCGCGGGCGCTCGCCCCAAGGACAGCAATGCACCGATGAAGACGCGCCGCGAAATCGCGCGCGTATTGACCGAGCAGGGTAATCGTGCGAAGAAAGCATAACGTTTATGGACACCAATAATCTCATGCCGCAGAAGTTCCAGGGCGTCGTCGTGAAGACGGCGATGAAGGACACGGCTACCGTGGCTGTCTCGCGCTACGTGAAGCACCCGAAGTACAAGAAGTACCAGACCCGCACGAAGAAATTCCTCGTGCATGATCCGGGTAACACCGTCGAGGTCGGCCAGAAAGTCACCATCGTCGCGACCCGCCCCATTTCCAAGCTGAAGCGCTTCAAGATCGCTTCCTAATCACTAATTACCAATCGTATGGTCCAGCCACAGACAATCGTCACCGTTGCAGACAATTCCGGCGCCAAGGTTGCGCGTGTCTTCAAGGTGCTCGGCGGCAGTAAGCGCCGCTACGCGGAGATCGGCGATGTCGTGGTCGTGTCCATCCAGACCGCCGAGCCCCGCAAGGCCGTGAAGAAGAAGGACATCTACAAGGCCGTCGTCGTCCGCCAGAGGAAGCCCTACCGCCGCGCGAACGGCATCTACGTCCGCTTCGACGACAACGCCATCGTCCTCATCGAGAAGCAGGGCAAGGAGATGGGGCCGAAGGGCAACCGCGTGTTCGGTCCGGTGCCGCGCGACCTTGTCGAGAAGGGCTGGCAGAACATCGCTTCGCTCGCGCCTGAAGTCGTCTAACGAAATCACCATGAGCAAGGCAACGAGCGGCAAGCAGACCGCAAAATTCAAGATCAAGAAGGGCGATACCGTCGCGGTGATGTCCGGCAAGGACAAGGGCAAGACCGGGCAGGTCCTGCGCGTCATACCGCAGGAGGCGAAGGTCGTCGTCGAGGGCATCGGCATCGTCAAACGCCACCTCCGTAATCCGCAGCGCGGCCTCTCCGGCCGTATCGCTGAGCGCCCGCGCGCCATCCACATCAGCAATGTCATGGTGGTGGATCCGTCGGGCAAGAAGCCGACCCGCGTGCGCCGCGAGGAGCGTGACGGCAAGCTCGTCCGCGTCGCGGTAAAGAGCGGCGAGAAGCTCTCCTAATCCCATTCGTATGATGCTTTCCAAGGAAAAAGTACAGAATAGCTTCGATGCGCTTTCCGAGAAGTTCGGCTACACGAACAAGCTCCGCGCGCCGAAGATCGTGAAGGTCGTCGTCTCCTCGGGCGTCGGCAAGGCCGACAAGGCCCGCATGCAGGTCGTCGAGGACCGCCTCACCCGCATCACCGGCCAGAAGCCGGCACCGCGCGCCTCGAAGGCCTCGATCGCGCAGTTCAAGATGCGCGAGGGCGATGTCGTCGGGTATCAGGTGACGCTCCGCGGCACCCGCATGTACGACTTCATCGACAAGCTCATCCATATCGCGCTGCCGCGCACCCGCGACTTCCGCGGCCTCAACATCTCGGCAGTGGACGACATGGGCAACCTCACCATCGGCATCCGCGAGAACACGATCTTCCCGGAAGCGGCCGACGAAGACCTCAAGGACGTCTTCGGCATGGCGATCACCATCGTCACCACCGCGAAGTCCAAGGAGGAGGCTGAGGCCTTCTTCCGCCACCTCGGCGTCCCGTTCAAGAAGTAGGGGAGTATTCCCCGCAAATGCGCCGGCTCTGCCGGCGCATTTGCTTTTTCTGCATTTTATAGTATAGTAAACACCAGCATTCATTCGTTCTTCGGAGGAACCCAGTG
>CAZVJX010000078.1:0-3099 GCA_964627575.1 uncultured Candidatus Saccharibacteria bacterium | reverse complement strand
CGTGGACATCATGCGCGGCGAGCGGGGAAAGCTCTGTCTCGCTACGTTCTGCGTCTGCGTCGCGAAGAAGCTCGGGTTCCACGACTTCGGCGCGACCGCGCCGCTCCCAGCCGGGTTCGCCACGACGCGCATGACCGAGAACCTCGGTCCCGCTCCCCAGCGGAACCTCACCTTCCTCAGGCGCCTGTCCTAGCGTTCGCCAGCACCTTCACCAGCCGGTCCTTCGGGACCGGCTTTCTCTTTTGGTACTATGGGCGAATGCAGGAAAAGCGCGTCCATATCATCGGCCTCTGCGGCGTCGGCATGAGCGCCACGGCGCTCCTCCTCAAAGAGGCCGGGTGGCGCGTCACCGGCTCGGACGCCGAGTGCTACGGACCGCCCCTCGAGGTCCTCGCGAAGTGCGGTCTCACTCCCACCATTCCCTACTCGCCCGCCAACATCCCCGCGGACGCGGACTGTTTCGTCATCGGCCGGAACGCGAAGCTCACTCCCGAAGAGAACGAGGAAGTGCGCGCGGCGCTCGCCACCGGCAAGCCGGTCTACTCGTTCCCGCAGATGCTGGGCATGCTCACCGAGAGCCGCCATAACGCGGTCGTCGCCGGCTCCTACGGAAAATCCACGACCACCTCGCTCATCGCGCACATCCTGCGGCATGCGGGTGTGGACGCCGGCTACTTCGTCGGGGCGCAGCCCGTCTCGCTTCCGGCACCGGCCTCGCTCGGCACCGTACCTACGTTCGTGCTCGAGGGCGACGAATACCCTTCGGCTCATGACGACTCCCGCAGCAAGTTCCTGCACCTCCACCCGACGGACGTCGTCCTCACGTCGGTGGTGCACGATCACGTGAATGTCTACCCGACCTTCGCCGACTACCAGGAGCCGTTCCGCGCGCTCCTGTCGCTCGTGCCCGCGGACGGCATCGTCGTCGCCTGCGCGGACGAGCCGGGTGCCATCGGCATGGCCGAAGGGATGCCGGTGACCGTCGTGCCCTACGGCATCGAGCGCGGCGCCTACCGCGCGACCGACCTGGAGTTCGGCGAGACGACGCAGTTCACTCTTCTGTGCCCCGATCAGGCAAGCATCCCGCTTGCGACCTCACAGCTGGGCCGCCACAACGTCGAGGACATCGTTGCGGCGAGCGCCTACGTACTCGCGCGCAAGCTCGTCTCCGCCGAAGCGCTCCAGGCCGCGGTCGCGGCCTTCGGCGGCGTGCGCCGTCGGCTCGACAATATCGCTCCCTGCTCTTCAGTCCCGGTGTACGAAGGCTTCGGCTCCTCCTACGAGAAAGCACGCGCGGCTATCGAGGCCATGCGTCTCCACTTCCCCGAGAAGCGCCTCGTCATCGTCTTTGAGCCGCACACGTTCGGCTGGCGCAATCGCGCGAACCTCCCCTGGTACGACGACGTCTTCCGCGGCAGCGATCTCGTCTTGGTCGCACCGCCGGAGACCCAGGGCGCCGGCACCCATGAGCAGCTCTCGCACGAAGAGATCCTGGCGCGTGTGAAAGCAAGCGGGATAGCAAGCCTGCCGTATGAAGCCGCGCATCCGGAACGCGTCGTCGCGGACCTTGTCGAAGGCGACGCCGTACTCGTGCTTACGTCCGGGTCCCTCCTTGATAGTCTCCCGCGTTTCGCGGCGCTCGTTTCCGAGCGCTTTTCCTAGCATGCGCGTATTCCATCGCGAATTCGGCTACCGGTACGATTCCTACGAGTTCGGCTACACGGCGTACGCGACGCTTGAGGCAGGCGATCCGCCCGCTGCGGCCTACGAGGCTGGCTTCCTTCCCCACTCCGCTGATCCGTCGGTCCGCGACCTTTTCTACATGGCGCGCAGCGTACGCGTTCCGCTCGGCAGCTGGCAACCCTCGAGCGAGAACCGGCGCATCGCGCGAAAGTTCGAGGGGACCTTTACCCGTACCCTGCTCTCGCAGGCAGAGCTTGCGGACGACCCGAACTTTCTCCCGTGCTTTCTCGCCTATTTCCGCGAGCGGCATGGCGAACGGGTCATGAGCGAGGAACGCGCCCGCGGTATCCTCGGGACGCCGCTCCCGCTGCGCGGCGTCCGGTACGAGAACGGCGAGGGCCTCGCCGGCTATGTGCTTGAGGTCGCCAGCGGTGGTCTCGTCCACTACTGGTACTCCTGCTACACCCCAACGTACGCCGGGACCTCGCTCGGCATGTGGCTCATGCTCGACGCAGTGGCGCGCGCCAAGGAGGACGGCCATACGCACCTCTATCTCGGCACCGCCTACGGCGCCAAGGGCAGGTATAAAACCAATTTCTCGCCGCTCGAATTCTGGGACGGCGGAGAGTGGCGCACCGACGAGCATACGCTCAAAGCCCTTATCGCCGAGAGTCCGAGCGACGATTAGGGACAGGCGGTGGTGTGAGTAACGTCCGTGTGCATGAGGGCCGCGTCTGACGCCGGCACGGCTAGGAATTCGTACGGAGACGTCACGAGATCGTTCACGACGCAGCTCTTGCCAGGAGCCGTGACGGCAACCTCGACGGCGCGAGTATCCGACGTGTCGGTGATCTCCGAGACCTTGATATCGTACCCGCCGGTCGGCTCTGTCCCCGCGAAAACCGCGATGACGTACTGTTTCGTGAAGTCGACGCTGGGAGCTCGCGCGCCAACGCCGTGCACCTTCTGCCAGAACGCAGCGAATTCTTTCGCGCTGTAGATGACGTAGCTCTTGCGGGCGGTATACACGGTCGCAACGAGGCCATGATCAAGGACCGTGAACGGTACGGTGGTGCTGGCGGCTGCCTGCGGCGCCGGTGAGGTCTCTACGAGAGGCTGCGTCGAAGTCCGAAGCGGCTGCTGCTCACGCACGTAGAGCCACACGCCTGCGACGATAGCGAGTACGCATATCCCGCCAATAATAAGTGTGTTGCGCATATGCGTTCAGTATAGAGCCCTCTGCCGAGGAACCCGAGCGAAGATGGGTATTAAAAACACAGTGCCCGGCATATGCCGGGCACTGTGTTTTCCTGGTGACGCTTTAGGATTCGAACCCGGTGCATACTCGCACTCGGTATCAGTCGAGTTGAGGAGGGGTTGTTTCTGCTTCTGTGCTTTGTGCACGCTCTAGGATTC
>CAZVJX010000077.1:0-3155 GCA_964627575.1 uncultured Candidatus Saccharibacteria bacterium | reverse complement strand
AGGAACCAGGACACATTTTTGACACTTCTGGCAATTTTCATGCTTTCAACAGGTCCTCCCCGGCGGCGTTGACCCTCCCCTTGCTCCCGGTATACTAGCCAAGTCCCTGAGATGTCCTGATACGAAAGAAATGGCTTTGGTAAGCCATTTTTGTATTCTGAAGATTGCCTGAACGACCTCTACCTCGTATTTCGAACCACACATCATCCACCGGCTCCGCTACCCGTGCTTCGGACCGGAACGCATACCTAGCCGCAGGGGCGACTGTCGCCCTTGCCGTAGCCGCAGGCATCTCGCTCCTCGCGCTCCCGCTATCGGCGAGCGCGTTCTGGCCCTTCCCGGCAGTCTCGAAAGCCGCTAACCCCGGCGGCGAGCCCCCCTTGGTTCATGCCAGCAGCCTCCCGCTCCTGGCGGCGGCTCTCAATACCGATCCGAATCCCCAGAAGGGCGATCCGGGCATCGCCGTCCCCGAGGATTCGGCGCTCATCGCTACTTCCGGTCCCGAGGGCACTGCTGCGGATATCGTAGGCGGCCCGGTGGGCGGCGAAGTGAGCACCTACACGGTGGCCGACGGCGACACCTTCTCCACCATAGCCGCTAAGAACGGCATTTCCGTGAACACCATCCTGTGGGCGAACAACCTCACCGCGAAGTCCACGCTGAAGCCGGGCCAGACGCTCGTCATCCTCCCGATCACCGGTGTCGAGCATACGGTGCGGTCGGGCGAGACCGTCGCGTCCATCGCGAAGAAGTACGGCGGCGACGTGAGCGACATCCTCAACTATAACGGCCTTGCTTCCGAGTCCGATCTCACCGCGGGCGAGAAGATCATTATCCCGAACGGCGAGCAACCGGCACCGGTGGTGTCCGCGACGACCAAGGCGAAGGCCGCGGTCGCGAAGAAGATCGCTAATCTGCCGGTCGTGGGCGGGTTCGGTAACCCGCTCCCCGGCGGCATCTGCACCCAGGGCATCCACGACAACAACGGCGTGGATATCGCCGCCCCGTCGGGCACGCCGATTTACGCGGCAGCGGCAGGTACGGTCATCATCGCACGCATGGGCTGGGACGGCGGCTTCGGCAACTACGTCGTCATCAACCATCCGAACGGCACCCAGACGCTCTACGGGCATATGTCGCGGCTCGGCACGAGCGAGGGCGCGACGGTGGTGCAGGGCCAGCTCATCGGCTACGTGGGTACGACCGGCAAATCCACCGGCAACCACCTCCACTTCGAAGTCCACAAGGCGCGCAATCCGTTCTGCAGCACGCTCTAATAAAACGGCCCCGACGGGCCGTTTTGTTTTCTCTAGTACCCGGTGCTTGCGCCGCCCGCGCCCGCACTGGCGCCGCTCCCGCCAGAGCCGCCGGAACCGGTGCTTCCAGAACCACCGCCCGTGCCTGCGCTCGGAGCCGGGACGTTGATCTGGGTTGTCGAGCTGCCTCCGCCGACATGGCCGAAGGCCATGAACGCGAGCACACCGAGCACGAGAACGGCGAGGAGAATGATCGCGATTGACCAGCCGCCCGTACTTTCCGTCGCGTTCGGAGTATTAATGACTGTTGCCATAGAGTTGCGTTATGCCTGCTAATGGCCCCAATATAACGGCGGCGACGCTGAAAAATGGATGAATGGTAGAATCCCTCCATGCGCGGTCTCGCACCCCTCCTTATCATCGCTATCGCCGCAGGCCTCCTCGCGCTTAGCGCTGCCGGCTTCAGCGGCTATACCCAGTATGCGAGGCTCGCGGGCGATCTCGCGAGCACGACGGCCCAGCGTTCGGACCTCGCCCGCCAGCTCGACCAGGCGCGCGCCGATAACGAAGAGCTTTCGCAGCGCCTCGCGGATGAGGTGGCTAAGAATTCGGGCTTCGAAACGCAGATCGGCGACATCGCGAGCACCGTCGGCACCCTCACGAAGCTCTCCCAGACCGATCACGAGCTCCTCGAGAAGTATTCCCGCGTCTACTTCCTGAACGAGAACTACGTGCCCCAGGCGCTTGCGACCATCACGCCTGAATACACGCTCGAACCGACGCGCGTGTATCGCTTCCATGCCGAGGCCCTTCCCTTCCTTCTGCGTATGCTCGACGCCGCGAAGGAGGATGGCGCGCCCGTGCTGGTGATGTCCGCGTATCGTTCCTATGGCGAGCAGATCAATCTCAAAATCAGCTACACGACCGTCTACGGCGCCGGCGCGAACCGCTTCTCCGCCGACCAGGGCTACTCCGAGCACCAGCTCGGGACCGCGGCGGATCTCACGACGAAACAGCTCGCCGGCACATCGCTCGCCTTCGCCTCCACCTCCGCGGGCGTCTGGCTCCGGCAGAACGCCTATAAGTACGGCTTCGTCCTCTCTTACCCCAAGGGGAATGCGTACTACCAGTACGAGCCGTGGCATTGGCGTTTCGTGGGAGTGAGCCTCGCGACACGGCTCCATCAGGACGGCGAAGATTTCTATGCCCTCCCCCAACGCGATATCGATCCCTACCTCGTCTCCATCTTCGATACCCCCTCATCGCTTCCTAACTAGCGGACGGTATACTACTGACGCGTAACCCTATTTCCCTATGCAGTACCAAGCAAAAACGTTCGATCTTCCCGAGCTCAAAGGACTCTCCGCCAAGCAGATCGAGGTGCACCTCGCGCTCTACCAGGGCTACGTGAAGCACGTGAATCTCATCATGGAAAAGATCGCCGCATACAAAGGGGCGGATGCGGAAGGCAATGCATTTGCCATCAATGAGCTGCGACGGCGGCTCGGCTTCGAGTTCGATGGCATGCGCATGCATGAGTACTACTTCGAGCAGTTCGAGGGCGGTGCGACGGCGCCTGCGGCTGACGGCGCGCTCATGAAGGCCGCCACGGAGAAATACGACAGCTGGGACGCATACCTCGCCCATCTTAAAGAGGTCGCGGGCACGCGCGGCATCGGCTGGGTGATCACCTACTACGATGCGACGGGTTCGACGCTCCATACCGCGTTCGTCGAGGATCATCAGCTGGGCCAGCTCGCGGGTCTCCCCGTTATCCTCGCGATCGATCTCTGGGAGCATGCCTTTATGGTGGATTACCTCCCGGCGCAGAAGGCGACCTACGTCGAGGCCTTCCTTGATAACGTGAACTGGGGGCGCGTGGATGCGCGCATGGCCTAG
>CAZVJX010000076.1:0-3324 GCA_964627575.1 uncultured Candidatus Saccharibacteria bacterium | reverse complement strand
GTCATGTATATCGCGCCCGCAGGCGGGACGCCGCTCACCAGCATCGCCTCCCAGATCCGTGTCCTCGGCGGACTGCTGAAGATCCTCGGCGGCCGCATCATCATCCGCTAAATTCCGGAAGGGGAGGAAATAGTGCGTGCTACACTCGATGTATACCTATATTGAGATGAGTGTCCCTATGAAACCTATACGCGTCGCTATTAATGGATTCGGTCGCATCGGCCGCGCATTCGTCCGCCAGGCCTACGACCGGCCCGAGATCGAGCTCGTCGCCGTGAACGATCTCGGCAGCCTCGATAATCTCGCGTATCTCCTTAAGCACGATACGGTGTACGGCAAGGCGCCGTTCCCGGTCGAGGTCGCGGACGGGAAGCTCATGGTGAACGGCAGGCCCGTCGCGTTCCTCCAGGTGAAAGACCCGGCAGAGCTTCCGTGGAAGGATCTCCAGGTGGATGTCGTCGTCGAATCCACCGGCTTCTTCACGGACTACGAAAAGGCGAATGCGCACGTCACGGCAGGCGCCAAGCATGTCGTCATCAGTGCACCGGTGAAGACTGAAGCGGAAGGGCTCGGCGCCACCGTGCTCATGGGCCTCGACGATTCCAAGATCAAGGCGTGCCCGGTCACGAGCAACGCTTCCTGCACGACGAACTCCGCGAGTCCCGTCATCGCCATCATGGATGAGTCCATCGGCATCGAGAAAGCCATCCTCTCGACGACCCACGGCTACACGGCGAGCCAGTCCATCGTGGACGGTCCCTCGAAGAAGGATATGAAGGAAGGACGCGCGGCCGCGCAGAACATCGTGCCTACCTCGACCGGCGCCGCCATCGCAGTCACGAAGGCGTACCCGTCGCTTACCGGGAAGTTCGACGGCATCTCGCTGCGCGTTCCGGTACCGGCCGGCTCCATTGCCGATATCACTTTCCTCTCCAAGCGTCCCACCACCGCGGAGGAGGTGAACGACATCCTCCGGAAGGCGGCGCAGGAAGCGCGCTGGGCCGGCATCTTCTCGACGACCGACGAGGAGCTTGTGTCCTCCGATATCATCGACGAGCGCTTCGCGTCCATCGCCGACCTCGGTATGACGCGCGTCGTGGACGGCAACCTCGTGAAGGTCCTTGCCTGGTACGACAACGAGGCAGGGTACACTCACACGCTCGTCGAGCATGTCGTAAAAGCAGGGCAGGCGTAAATTCATCGAACCTACAGCACCGCTCGCACACACTGCCGTCATGAAGATCTATCTCACCGGCGACCACGCAGGATTCCGTCTCAAGAAGGCGCTCGCCGAGCACCTGCCCATGCTGGGGCATGACGTAGTGGATATGGGTCCGGCAACGCTCGACCCGGAAGACGATTATCCCGATTACGTCACGCCCTTGGCCGAGGTGATCGCCAAAGAATCGGGGGCGGTCGGCATCATCCTTGCCGGAAGCGGGCAGGGGGAGGGCATGTGCGCCAATCGCGTAAAGGGCGTACGCTGCGCGGTCTTCTACGGAAAGATGGCCGCGGTGGAAGCGCTCGACGCCGAGGGCGGCCACTCGCAGGACGGCTTCGACCCCGTGCGCCTCTCGCGTCGCCACAATAACGCCAACATCCTCTCCATTGGGGCGCGGTTCGTATCGCCGGAGGATGCCGACCAGGCGGTGCGCATCTTCCTTACTACGCCTTTCGATGCCTCCTCGCCGCGGCACGAGCGCCGGCTCGAGAAATTCTGACACCGCGCTATGTAGGCGGTGTATGCTGTAACTATGGCGATCATTATTCCTGCTATTCTGCCGACCTCGCGGGAGGACCTTAAGGACAAGCTCGGCAAACTCGTCGGCATCGCGACTGAAGTCCAGGTAGACATCGTAGACGGGATCTATGCGTACCCCGCCTCCTGGCCGTATTCCGAAGGGAGCGAAGAATTCGCCCTGGAGCGCGCGGAAGGGCTCATGCTTCCGCATCTCGGCGATTTCAGCATCGAGATGGACCTCATGGTGCGCGATCCCGAGCAGGTCACCGGCACCTGGATACAGGCCGGTGCTTCGCGCATTCTCGCGCACCTCGAGAGCACGACCTATCTTCCGCAGCTCGTCACCGACCTCAAGGTGAAGTACGGCCACGAGAAGGGCTTCCTCTCGAGCCTGTCCTTCGGGCTTGCGGTGAATGTCGCTACCGATCTTGCGCAGCTCGAGCCGTACCTCGGGGACCTCGACTACGTTCAGTTCATGGGCATCAGGAACATCGGCAAGCAGGGGCAGCCGTTCGCGCCCGAAGTGCTCGAGAAGATCGCGACTTTCCACGCGAAGCATCCGGAGGTGCCGATCCAGGTGGACGGGGGCGTGAATTTCGAAACCGCGCCCCAACTCCTCAACGTCGGCGTCACGCGGCTCATCGTCGGCTCTGCGCTCTGGACTGCGCCAGACCTTAGGGACGCGTACCACACATTCCAGACCATCACCGAAGAAAACGGCTGGTATACCTAACCCTCCTTCCGGAGAGAGCAGGGAAGCGCCTACCTACGGCCTGGTATCGCTATAAACAGGTCTTGCTTTTTATTTCTACTGTTCTCCTATACTGGAGGCATGAAATACTTCATACCCGCGCTCCTGCTCCTGGCCGCCCCGCGCCCGCTTCCGCCGCCTCCTTCGCGATCGGCACGCGAGTGCAGGTTACGAGTAGCCTGCATGTCCGCAGTTTGGCAAGCAGTCGGTACAGCAAAGTAGTTTGCACCGAGCATGCAGGGGCGACCGGTACCCTCATTGGGGGGCCGGCTACTGGCAGTGGCTATACCTGGTGGCAGGTGAAGTATGATAACGGCTGCAGCGGTTGGAGTGTGCAGGACTATCTGAAGGTGGTAACAACGACTCCTCCTCCGGCGCCTGTTCCGCTGCCGACCGTGTCGCTCACCGCATCCCCGACATCCGTGGTGTCAGGAAATTCTTCAACGCTTACGTGGAGCTCAACGAACGCGACCTCCTGTACGGCCTCCGGGAGCTGGACCGGCGCCAAAGCGACGGCAGGCAGCCAGGCACTCTCGAATCTCGCTGCCTCCGGCACCTACACGCTCGCCTGCACTGGTGCAGGCGGTAGTGCGTCGCAGACAGTGACGGTAACGGTTACCACGCCGCCGCAGCCGACGGTGTCGCTTACCGCGTCTCCTACGTCCGTGGTGTCCGGTAGTTCCGCAACGCTCACCTGGAGCTCGACGAATGCAACTTCGTGCACTGCGTCCGGCGCGTGGACAGGGAGTAAGGCGACGGCAGGCAGCCAGGCACTCTCGAATCTCGCTGCCTCCGGCACCTACACACTTACGTGCACCGGCGCAGGGGGTAG
>CAZVJX010000075.1:0-3430 GCA_964627575.1 uncultured Candidatus Saccharibacteria bacterium | reverse complement strand
GCTTTCCGACGTCCACCCGGAGGTATCGAGCTTGATGTCGCGGACCTCGCGCAGATCCTTGTACTTGAGCTTCCCGTGCTCGAGCGCGTACTCGTAGAGCTCCCGGGTGACCTTCACGTCCTGGAGGCAGTACTCGCGCACCTTGTCGTAGAGGCCCTGCTGCCACCATTCGACGGCCTTCACGCCGTCGGCGGACTTGCCATGGCCGAGCGTCGCTTCGGCGAGGTTCTGCAGCCGCAGGCGCCGGCCGAGGACCTTGTAGACCTCGTTCATGAGATCGAGAGAGCGGATCTTCGTGAGGTCGCCCGGGTAGTAGTGATTGAGGAGCGGGATATCGAACCCGTCGGAGTTATAGCCGATGAGCACGTCGGCCTTCTCGATGATGGGCCAGAGCTTGGGAAGCTCCTCCTTGGAATAGGAAGTGTACTCACCGGTCTCGGAGTCGTGAACGCCCACGATAGCGAGGTCCATGCGATGGAGTTCCTGCCGGCTCATCACCGGAATCAGGTTCGCGGTTTCGATGTCGAACGTTATCTCCCTCATACGCTAGCTCTTCCGGGTGCGAGCCAGTTCCTCGACCACCTCCGCGACAGGCATCTCTTTCTCGCTCGTCTCGTCGAGCGATTTCAGCTTCACCATGCCGCTGTCCGCCTCGTCGGCGCCGTACGCGAGGAAGTAGGGAATGCCCCGACGGGACGCCTCGCGCACCTGGTCGCCGAGCGATTTATCCATAACGTTCACGAGCACGGAGATGCCTTCCTTGCGCATCGCGGAGGCGAAGTCCTGCGCGGCCGCGATAGCGTCTTGGCCGGGCGTGCCTACGTAAAGCAAGGGCGCGGAGGAAGCCGCGGGCACGTAGCCGTGCGTCGTGAGGAAGTCGAGGAGCGTAACGTCGCCGACCGCGAAGCCGATCGCGGGGACGGGTTCGTCCCCGAAGAGGGAGAGGAGATTGTCGTAGCGGCCGCCGCCGAAAAGGGCGCGGGGGTTCTCCGGATTCGTATCGTAGATCTCGAACACCGTGCCGGTGTAGTAGAGGAAGCCGCGGACGACGGTGGGGTCGAAGACCACATTGCTCATACCGCGCGCCTCGAAGGCGGCGAGGAGTCCGTCGAGCTTCGCCTTCTCCTCGGCGACTCCCGCGGCGCCCGACTCGATGAGCTCGAGCGGGTCCTTGCCGTCCTTGCGGAACGGGGCGCGCGCCGCCTCGAACTCCGCGCCGTTCATCTTCGCCTTGCGATCGAGCAAGCCCAGGTACTTCGCGGTTTCTTCCTCGGTGTAGCCGAGCGCCTCGGTCGCCGCGTTCAGGAGCTTGCGGGAGCTGATGCGGATGGTGAAGTCGCCGTCGTTAGCGCCCAGGGACTTGAGGAGCTCGGAGGCAAGGACGATGGCCTCGCCGTCGGCCTTCGCATCCGCGATGCCGAGCAGGTCCACATCCACCTGGTAGAACTCGCGCAGGCGCCCCTTCTGCGGGCGCTCGTAGCGGAAGCGGTTGCCGATGGAGAACCAGCGGACGGGGAAGACGAGGTCCCGGCGCTTCCCAGCCACCATGCGCGCGAGCGTGGGGGTCATCTCGGGGCGGAGCGTCACGCGGCGGTCGCCGCGGTCGGTGAAGGTGAAGGTCTGCTCGCTTACGATCTCCTCGCTCGTTTTGCTCGCGTAGAGCTCGGCGGGCTCGAGCGGCGAGGCCTGGTACTCCTCGTAGCCGTAGGAGCGCAGCGTGGTACGGATGCGGTCGAAGACGGCCTGAAGCTGCGCCCAATCCCCGGGGTAGAAATCGCGCACGCCCTTGTAGGGCTCGGTCGAAAGCAGCTCTTTTTTTCCTTCCATTTCCTTTAAGTTTAGCAAACCAAGCCGCATGCTACTATGTGCCCCTATGCAGACGTATGTCGGAGGGTGCCATTGCGGGACGTACCGCTACGAAGTCGAGACCGACCTCGAGAAGGTCATCAGCTGCAACTGCTCGCACTGCCATATCAAGGGGCTGGTGCTCACGTTCGTCTCGCCGGAGCAGTTCCGCCTCATCGAAGGGAACGAGGCCGAGCTCACGGACTACCAGTTCAATAAGAACCGGATCCATCATCTCTTCTGCCCGAGCTGCGGGGTGGAAGCGTTCGCCCGCGGGACGAAAGCCGATGGGTCTGCGGTCGTCGCCATCAATGTCCGCTGCCTCACCGGGGTGGAGCTCGGCACGCTCGCCACTGTCCCCGTCGACGGCCGGGCGTACTGATTGAAAGACGGCACAGGCTCTGCTAGACTTGCCCACTAGTCCTACTGCCATGGGGGCGTAGGAAAGGGAGGATTGCACCTTGAGTGAGATGGGAATATGTAAACCGGCCGCCGGGGTGAAAGTCGCTATCCGAACGGTCCCTGGCTGGGGCCTCGGCTTTTTTGCCGACGAAGAAGGCACGCCCGCGCTCGTGGACGTGGGGCACGGCACCGTGCTCTCCGTCCACACGCCGCGCAAGATGAGCGAGGACGGCAAGGCCATTCCGGCCGGCCGGCACCACGTCGAGTTCAAGTTCGACGCGCTCGTGTGGGACGTGCCCGGTCGGCCGGAGTTGCCGCTTTCCAAGATGGAAGGCACCGTCGCCGAAATCATCGCGATCCCCAACTAGTACCCACCTTCGCTCGTTTACTGATCCCCGCCGCACGTTGTGCGGCGGGGATTGAGCTTTTTATACGCCCGCCTGCGCCGTAGCGAGCGCGCCCGGCGTCGGCAGTCCGTCCGCATGAAGCGCGGCGATCTCCGCCATGATGAGGTCGCGCAATCCCTGCGGATCGGCGATGTCCTCCATCACGAAATGCTCCTGCTCACCGGCGCTCTGGACCTGGAGTTCGCCGTAGCCGATGAGCGTCCCGAAGAGTCCCTCCACATCCGAGGAGACGTCCTGCACGCGCACGAGGAGCACGCTCGAGACCTCGCGGCTGAAGTACCCGTACTGATGGACCTCGATGATGCGCGTATTGGTGATGACCCACTGATTGAGGTAGTAGTGCGTGATGGTATTGAATGCGGCGCTCCAGAGCATGAGGAGCCAGAGCCCGTACACGAAGCGCACGAGGGGGATGTTCGTAATGTCGAGTGTCGCCACCTGATTCGAATGCTGCACCGAGGAGGCGATGAAGTGCACGAACGGGACGAACAGCGTAGGCGCCCAGGCGAGGAGCGCGAAGGGTACGAGATTAAGGAGGAGCACGAACCAGTGCTTACGCACGGAGCGGGTGATGACCTCGTTCGGCTCCAGGCGGACGTCGCGCATATTAGTGGATTCCGGTGAGCCCGGACACTGCGTAGATCGCCACCCAGGCGGAGACGATGAGGTGCGTCGCGATCGCGGAGACGGCGACCGTCAGGCTGCTGGCGTAGCGGAACCAATGGTACGCAGCCACGAGGGTATAGACTGCCCACAGGAAAAAGACGAGGAAGAAG
>CAZVJX010000074.1:0-3471 GCA_964627575.1 uncultured Candidatus Saccharibacteria bacterium | reverse complement strand
ACTTGCCAAGCGCGAGCGCGGCAACGAAGGTGGACGCGAAGGCATCGCCTGCGCCGGTGCGCTCGTATGCCTGCGGCTGGTCCGGGTACATCGGGACATGGACCTTGCGTGCGCCGTCGGAGGCGTAGGCGCCGTCCGTATTGTCGGTGATGATGACGGTCTTGGGTCCGAGCGCGTGCAGCCAGTCGAGAAGCTCGGTGATGTGCGTGCCTTCCGGCTTCTCGAGGATGCGCTCCGCTTCCTGGCGATTCACGACGAAGACGTCGGTACGCGCGTAGAGGTCCTTGAGCGCCTCGACGCCGAGCTTCATCTGGAAGGTGCCGGGCTGGAAGGCGAGCTTGGTCTCCGGGTGCGCGGCAAGCCAGGCGACCCATGCCTGGTGGTAGGGCAGGGAATTAGCGGCAAGCGAAGAAAGGTAGAGCCAGCGCGGGGGTTCCGCGATCTCCGGGACGGCGTAATCGTACTCCTCATGCTTCACGAGAATGGTGCGGTCGTTGTCGTACCAGAGGACGTAGTGGTAGTTCGAGGCCTTGCCCGGCTGCGTCGTCATGAACTCGGTCGAGACATGCTCGGCCTCAAGAACCTTGAGCTTCTCGCGGCCGTAATCGTCATCTCCAATATAGGCGCAGAGTCCGGAAGAGAGGCCGAGGCGGCTCGCTGAGACCGCGGCATTCGAGGAATTGCCGACGGCGCGGCAGAGCGTTGCGGAGTCGTAGGGAATCTTATCGCCGTAACGCATCGCGAGTCGCGGGTTTTCGCTCGAGGCATCGAGAATCTCCGCCTCTTTAAGTTTGATGAACGGCTCGGTCACGATGTCACCGACGCCAAGAAAGTCGAGTGCTGACATATAAACGATTTTACCATGCACGCGTTGATGAAATTTCGTCAGACGGTGCGCTGGTACCGCAGTGGGGATGAAGTCATGGCGTTCACTCGGCTATACTAGAGGCATGACTGATCTCTCTGATATCGCACGCCGGCTTCTTGCTCCCGGCAAAGGCATCCTCGCAGCGGATGAAAGCACGGCGAGCGCTGACAAGCGGCTCGCGCTCTATGGCGTGACCGGAAGCGAAGAAACGCGCCGGCAATTCCGCGACCTCTTCTTGAATGCAGACGGTGCCGAGGAATATCTGTCAGGCGTCATTCTGTATACGGAGACGCTCGGGCAAAAGGGGGGCGATAAGAAGCTCTTCCCGCAGTCGCTCGCCGCGCGCGGCATCGTCCCGGGCATCAAGGTGGACGAGGGCACGGAGCCGTTCCCGGAAAGTCCGGACGAGCTCATCACGAAGGGACTCATTGGGCTCTGCGATCGACTCGCGGGATTCAAGCGCGAATCCGGCACGGGATTCACGAAGTGGCGCGCCGTCGTGCGCATCGAAGGCGACCGGCTGCCGAGCGCCCAAGCGCTCGTCGAGAACGCGAAACGTCTCGCTGCCTACGCGCGCGACGTGCAGGAAGTCTCCATGGTGCCGATGGTTGAACCGGAGGTGCTCTACGAAGGCACGCATAGCCGACTGCGCAGTCGCCAGGTCATCGAGGCCACCATGCGCGCGCTCTTCGACGCGCTTGCCGATCAGGCAGTGGATCTCTCGGGCGTCATTCTGAAAACCTCCATGACGCTCTCGGGAAGCAAGAGCGGCCGCACGGATACGCCGGAGGAAGTGGCCGAGGATACGCTTGGCGCGCTCATGGCCACCGTCCCGGCAGGCGTCGCGGGCGTGGTGTTCCTCTCGGGCGGGCAGACGCCCGACCAGGCTACCGAGAACCTGCGCGCCATCTCTCGGCTCGCCAAAGAGAAGCACGCGCCCTGGCCGATGACCTTCTCCTACGCGCGCGCGCTCCAGGAAGAGGCGCTTGCCCTCTGGAAAGGGGAGGAGGCGAACGTCCCGGCAGCGCGGGAAGCGTTCCTGGCGCGGCTCAAGTCGGTATCCGAGGCCCTCGAGGGCTAGGAGAGCCTAGAACCTTGCGCGGACGGTCGTTTTCCGGCATACTGCTGCCACTATGACCATCACGCTCAACGCAACGGCGCGCGAAGCGACCGGCAAGGCAGCTGGCCGCGCGCTTTCCAAGGAAGGCCGCATGCCTGCGGTCGTCTACGGCCCCAAGCAGGAGGCCACCCCGATCTCCCTCTCGCTCCAGGAGTTCAAGAAGATTCTCCGCGATGCGGGTGAGTCGTCCGTTCTCGAGCTTGCCGGCCTCGGCACGGCTATCCAGGTGCTTATCCATGATGTGGATCATGATCCCGTTACCGGCACGCCGCGCCATGCCGATCTTTACGCCATCGAGAAGGGCGCAAAGGTGGAAGTCGCCGTACCGCTTTCCTTCGTCGGCGAGTCGCCGGCCGTGAAGGCGGGCGCCAACCTCGTGAAGGTCATGCACGAACTCGAAATCGAGGCCGACCCCGCGAATCTTCCGCATGAGATCGAGGTGGACATCACCTCGCTCGCCGCCGTCGGCGACCAGATTCATGTGAGCGATCTCGTCATCCCGCACGGCGTGACCGTGAAGGCGGACGCCGAGGAAGTCGTCGCGCTCATCCAGGAGGTGGTGGAGGAGCCGGAGGAGACGACGACGACGCCGGACATGGAGTCCATTGAGGTGGAGAAGAAGGGCAAGGAAGAGGGCGGTGAGGAGGAGAACGCATAAGACGCTCCATTTGCGTCGCGTGAAGCGGAAACAGACCCGATTCCTGCAAGGAATCGGGTCTGTTTCCGTCTGGTATACTTAATGCACGGTATGCGTTCCCGGTTTCCGTTCGGAGCCCTGGTGACTGGAGCTCTTTTTGTACTTCTTCTAAGCGCCGCGGTACTCCCGCAGGCGCTCCTCGCTGCTCCCTCCACCGACGATCAGCGGGCACAGCTGCAGAGCCAGCTCGATGAACTCGAGAAGGAGATCGCCGCTAACCAGGCGCAGGTGAACGTGCTCGACGCGCAAGGAAAATCGCTCTCGAACGAGGTCGCGACCCTGAACGCCCAAATCAAGAAGGCGCAGCTCCAGGTGCAGGCCACGCAGGTTGCCATCCACCAGCTCGACAGCAACATCACCATCCATCAGAAGACCATCAATACGCTCTCGGACAAGCTCTCGGCGGAAAAGGATTCGCTCGCGGAGATTCTCCGCCAGACGGACCAGATCGATCATTACTCCATCGTCGAGGTCGCGTTCTCGGGACAGGATTTCGGTACGATGCTCGGCGATCCCGATGCGGATGCGCTCCTCAAGCCGCCGCTCGGCGATTCCTATGAAGAGGTGACGGGTACGAAGCTGCAGACGGAGACCGAGAAGGAGGCGCTCGAGACGCAGCTCACGCAGCAGCAGCAGGTCGCGCAGCTCCAGCTCGCCGCCAAGCAGCAGGTCCAGCAGCAGCAGGTCGCGAAGCAGCAGCTCCTCACGGTCACCAAGGGTCAGGAGGCCGCGTATCAGCAGATCGTCGCCGCGAAGCAGAAGACCGCCGCGCAGATCCGCGCGGAG
>CAZVJX010000073.1:0-3505 GCA_964627575.1 uncultured Candidatus Saccharibacteria bacterium | reverse complement strand
GTTCATTGAATGGAGTATTCGCACTGTATCACGCAGAAGGCCTGGCGGAGCCAGGCCTTCCTTTTAGTACTCGCGCAGCGAAAGCTGGGCATCCACCTTCCGAATGAGGTCCAAGAGCACCGTAACCGCGATGAGGAGCGCCGTACCACCCACGAGGATGGCGCTGATGCCGGTGATGCCCTGGACGACGAACGGGACGACGGCGATGGCGCCGAGGAAAAGCGCGCCCGGGAACGTCACGCGGTTCACGACCGACGCGATGTATTTCTCGGTCTCCTTGCCCGGACGCACGCCCGGCACGAAGGCACCGGACTTCTGGAGGTTGTCTGCGACGCGGTGCGGCTCGAAGGTGATCGAGGTGTACAGGTAGGTGAAGAGCACGACGAGCACGAAGTAAACGCCGCCGTATTCCCACGGATTAGCCGTGAAGGCGGAGTACCAGGCGCTCACGGCCGCGAGGCCCCTGATGCCAAGGAGCGAGAGGCCGTTGATGACCATCTGCGGCAGGAGGATGAGCGAAAGCGCGAAGATGATGGGCACCACGCCGGCCTGCAAGAGGCGAATCGGGAGGTAGGTAGCTGCGCCGCCCGCGAGGGCTGCGCCGCGCACCTGGCGGGCGTAGGCGATCGGGATCGAGCGCTCGGCCTCCGAAACCATCACCACGAAGAAGATGGCCGCAAGCGCAATGATGGCGAAGCCGAGGTAGGCCGGGATATTTGCGGTCGAGGCCGTGAAGAGTGCCTGTGAGACGCCGCCCGGAACGCGCGCGACGATGCCCGCGAAGATGATGAGGGAGACGCCGTTGCCGATGCCGAACTCGGTGATGAGCTCGCCGATCCACATGAGGAGCATGGAGCCGGCAGCCACAAGAAGCACGTTCACGATGGTGAGGAACGGCGACATCGGCGCGAGCACGCCCTGATTCACGAGGAGCGAGAGGAACGCGATGCCCTGGAGCAGGGAAAGCGGGATGGTGAGGAGACGGCTCCACATGATGAAGCGCGTGCGGCCCGCCTCGCCTTCGTCCTGGTACATGGTCTTGATCTGCGGGAAGATCACCGTCGCGAGCTGCATGATGATGGACGCGGTGATGTAGGGACCGACGCCGAGCATCACGAGCGAGAGGTGCGAGAAGCCGCCGCCGGAGAAAACGTTCAGGAGGCCGAAGAACTGGTTGTTCGTGAAGAATTCCGCGAGGCGGACCTTATCAATGCCCGTAATGGGAATCGCCGCGAGCGCGCGGAAGACCGCGAGCGATCCGAGAAGGAAGAGCAGGCGGTTACGAAGCGCGGTATCGCTAAGAGCAAGACGGACCTTATGGAAGAAATTAGCGAACATTGGAGATGACGGAGCCGCCGGCCTTCTCGATCGCTGCCTTCGCGGTTGCGGAGGTGGCGACAGCGGAGACCTTGAGCGCCTTCGTGAGCTCGCCGGTACCGAGGAGCTTCACGGAGCGGGTACGACCCGCGCGCGCAGTGACGAGACCCTTCTTGAAGAGGGTCTCCGGGGAGACGGTGTCCCCTGCAGCGAAGGCCGTCTCGAGCGCCGTGAGATTGACCGGCACGTAGGTGAGGCGATCCACACGCACGGTGCGGGCGCGGTTCTTGCCGTGACCACGGCGCTTCGGAAGCTTCTTGATGAGGTCGCGCATCTCCGGGCGCATCTTGCGACCGGCGCGGGCCTTCTGGCCCTTGGTGCCGCGACCGGAAGTCTTGCCGCGCTTACCGCCGCGCCCGACGCGAGCGGAAGTGGTGCGAGCCGTCCTTGCTTTGAGAGTGTTGAGCTGCATACCAGTATTACTTAGCCGAGAGGGACTTGAGCGCTGCGATGGTCGCACGCGCGATGGTGAGCTTGTTCTTGGTGCGCGTGAGGATCTTCGTCACGACGTTGGTGACGCCGGCGTATTCAAGCACGGTGCGCATCGCCGACCCTGCCACGAGACCGCGACCCGGACTCGGGATGATGGAAACGACGGAGGAAGCGTACTTCACCGAGACGTCGTGCGGAATCGAGTTGTCCTTGGTGAGCGGAATGGTGATGAGGTGCTTCTTCGCGTCGCGAACGGCCTTATCAATGGCGAGCGCGGTGTCCGCGCCCTTGCCGATACCGACGCCGACGCGACCCTTCTTGTCGCCGATGACGACCGTCACGCTGAAGGAGAAGCGGCGACCGCCGGCCATAACGCGCGCCACGCGGCGCACATCGATGGTTGCCTGGTCGAACTCGCTGCGCTCGCGCGGCGCGCGATCGCGGCGCGGACCGCGGTCGCCGCGGCCACCGCGTCCACGGATAGGACCGCGGCCGCGGCCGCGGCCAGCACCCGTCTCGGGAGCCTGCGTCTGGGCATCTGCCGCCGGAGCGGCTGCAGCCTGGTTCTCGGTCATGGTCGTAGTGTCAGTCATAGTAATTAGAACGTGAGCCCTGCTTCGCGTGCGCTATCGGCGAGCGCCTTCACCTGGCCGGCGTAGTTGTAGCCGCCACGATCGAAGACCACGGCAGTGATGCCCTTCTTCTTCGCTTCCTCGGCAATGACCTTGCCGATTGCAGCTGCCTGCACGGAGAGCGAACCCTTGTGGTCGCGGCCATGCGCGGCCATGAGCGTGTGACCGGCGACGTCATCAATGAGCTGCGCGCTGACGAAGTGATTGCTCTTGAAAACCGCAAGGCGGGGGCGCTCCGGAGTACCGGAGATCTTGGCGCGGACGCGGCGGTGGCGGCGGTCGCGGAGTTCCTTTTTGGTGAGAGTAGTAGCCATAGGTCGGATCTTGATCGTTATGCGGCCTTCTTGCCCTGCTTGCGGCGGATGACCTCGTCTTCGTACTTGATGCCCTTGCCGAGGTACGGCTCCGGCGGCTTCACGGCGCGGACTTCTGCGGCGAACTGACCGACTGCCTGCTTATCGGAACCCTCGACGGTAATGACGTTCTTCACGACGGTGGCGGTGACGCCCTCCGGGATCGCGAGGGAGACCGGGTGCGAGAAGCCGACCGCGAACGCGAGCTCGTTGCCCTTCTGCTCGACGCGGTAGCCGACGCCGTTCAGGACGAGGACCTTCTTGAACGGGGTCTCGACGCCCTGCATCATCGCCTTAAGGTGCGCAGCGAACGTGCCCGTGAGCGCGTGCGCGAGACGGGTGTTGTTTGCAGGCTTGATGACGACGCCCTCGGGCGTAACCTCGATGGAAATGGAGGAGTGCACGGAGCGCGAGAGGGTCGCTTTGGACCCCTTCACGGAGAGCGTGCCATTACCGGCGGTAACGATTACCTTTGCCGGAACGGGGATGGGCTTCTTTGCAAGGCGGGACGGCATACCAAAAGAATTACCAGATCTCGAAGAGATCCTCGCCGCCCACATGCTCGCGGCGGGCCTCCTTGTCGGAGAGCACGCCCTTCGGCGTCGAAAGAATGCGTGCGCCGATGCCGTTCTTCACGCCATGGGCGGACGTCGAGCCTGCGTAGAGGCGGCCGCCACCTGATCCATGGCGTGAAGCGCGTCTCGAAGCCCG
>CAZVJX010000072.1:2793-3559 GCA_964627575.1 uncultured Candidatus Saccharibacteria bacterium | reverse complement strand
CGCTGCCGGCAGTGGTCATCGCGTTCTCGACGGGCAACCTCACGCTCGCGCTCATCGTCGCAGGGCTCTACCTCATCATCAACCAGTTCGAGGCGCACCTCATCCACCCGCTCGTGGTGAATAAGGTGGTGGGCATCCCGCCGCTGCTCGTCATCCTCGCGCTTATCGTAGGCGGCGACCTCGCCGGATTCCTCGGCGTTCTGCTCGCCATCCCGGTCGCGGCAGCGCTGCGCGAGTTCCTCGCCGACATGGCGCGCGGCAAGCGCGCGCGGGCGACCGCGAGCTAATGGCCAAGTACCTCACCACGACCCTGCCGTACGTGAACGCCGATCCCCACATCGGCTTTGCGCTCGAGCTCCTGCAGGCCGATGCGCTCGTGCGCCACTGGCGTAGAGAAGGCGAGGAAGTCTTTTTCAATACCGGCACCGACGAGCATGGCCAGAAGATCTGGGAGGCGGCACAGAAACAGGGACAGGATGTCCAGGCCTACGTGGACCACTACGCGAGCGAGTTCCGGAAGCTGAAGGATGCGCTTGCGCTCGACGATCCTACGTTCATCCGCACGACGGACGAAAAGCACGTGAAGGCTGCCGAGGAGATGTGGCGCCGGTGCGCCGCCAACGGCGATATCTATAAGAAGAAGTACTCGGGCCTTTACTGCATCGGATGCGAAGCATTCAAGACCGAGCGCGAGCTCACCGATCTCGCCGCACCGCGAGCCATCGACGTCGCCAACCGTCTGGAGCCCGTCAACCTCACGTGGTAC
>CAZVJX010000072.1:0-2783 GCA_964627575.1 uncultured Candidatus Saccharibacteria bacterium | reverse complement strand
CTCACCGAAGACGGAACGCACTGCCTGCTCCACCCGAACCTCACCCTTGAGGTCATCGAGGAGGAAAATTATTTCTTCGCGCTCTCGAGATACGAAGAGCGCCTGCGCCAGTACCTCTCAACGCCAGGCGTCATCGTGCCCGAATGGAGGAGGGAAGAGGCGCTTAACTTCGTGAACGCGGGACTGGAGGATTTCAGCATCTCGCGCGACGCATCCCGTCTGTCCTGGGGCATTCCTGTCCCGGGCGACGAATCCCAGGTGATGTACGTGTGGTTCGATGCGCTCACGAACTACCTCTCGACGCTCGGCTGGCCCGAGGCGGGCGATTTCGATCGCTTCTGGCAGGACGGGGATGTGCTCCAGATGGCGGGCAAGGACCAGGTCCGCTTCCAGTCCATCATGTGGCAGGCGATGCTCATGTCCGCCCAGGTGAAGAACACCGACAAGGTCTTCTACCACGGCTTCATCACCTCCGGCGGCCAGAAGATGAGCAAGTCCATCGGCAACGTCATCAATCCGTACGAGCTTGTCGCAAAGTACGGCACGGAAGCGACCCGCTATCTCTTACTGCGTCACGTGCATGCGACCGAGGATACGGACGTGACCTGGGAGCGGCTCGATGAGTGGTACACCGCGAATCTGGTGAATGGCCTCGGCAACCTGGTCGCGCGCGTGATGCAGCTTGCGCAGACGCACCTCGCAGCCCCGGTTGCGCCGGCGCCGGAGGATACGACCGTTCAGGCTGCGTTTACGGAGAAGCTCGAGGGGTTCGCATTTAACGAAGCGATGGATCTCATCTGGGAGCATATCGGCAGGGGCGACGAGTATATGACGGAACACGCGCCGTACAAGAAGATAAAGGACCCGGCTACGGCTGATGAGGCGCGCGCGGATATCGAGAAATTGGTGCATCACCTCGCTCTACTCGCGACGCATCTCGCTCCGGTCATGCCCGAAACAAGCGCAGCCATCCTCGTCGCAGTAAAAGAAAACAAGAAGCCCGAGAATCTTTTCCCGCGGCTCGCGTAGCCATGCGGTACTTCGACGCGCACTGCCACATCCAGTTCCCGCAATACGACGCAGATCGCGGCGCGCTCATCGCGCGCATGCGGGACGAAGAGGTGGGAGGTCTCGTCGTCGGGGTGGACTACGAGTCCTCCCGCAAGGCCGTTGAGCTCGCGCAGGCGTATGAGCACCTCTATGCGAGCATCGGACTCCATCCGAACGATGTTGAGGGAGAGGCGTATGACACCGAGCGCTTCACGGAGCTCGCGATGCATCCGAAAGTCGTCGCGATAGGGGAATGCGGGCTCGATTTTTTCCGTCCGGCTGATGCCGAAGCAGCGAAAGAAAAACAGCGCGAGGTATTTCAGCAGCATATCGATCTTGCTGTGGCGGTGGGTAAACCGCTCATGATTCATGCGCGGCCCTCGAAGGGCTCCATGGATGCGTACGAGGATGCGCTCGCCATGCTCGAGGATGCGAAACGCGAGCATCCGGAGCTCACCGGGGATTTTCATTTCTTCGTGGGCAACGTCCCGACCGCTCAGTATATTTTTGATCTTGGGTTTACGGTCTCCTATACCGCCGTGCTGACCTTCGCTCGCGACTACGACGAGGTGGTGCGTACCGCACCGCTCTTCGCGCTCATTGCCGAGACCGATGCGCCCTTCGTGGCGCCGAAGTCCCGGCGAGGAGAGCGCAACGACCCGCTCGCCGTCCGGGACGTCACGGAAGCAATCGCCGGCATTCGGGGAGAGGACGCGGAGGCGGTCCGGGAAGCACTTCTGGCGAACGCGAAGCGGCTGTTTCGAATATAGGTTCCCGCCGTTTGCCCGCCTAAAATCAGCGTGGTAGAGTGCGCCAGTATGGATAAAGAATTCGACAACGGTGCAGAGGGCACCGAGCCGGAGCTCGACCAGGGATATAACGAATCCCGTGTGTATGAACTCGGCTTCCACCTCGATTCTGAGCTTCCGAGCGAAGAAGTGAAAAAGACTTATCAGTCCATTCGTGACGCCATTTCCGGCACGGGTGCCATCGTCGCTGAAGGCGAACCGATGAAGATCCCGCTCGCGTACACCATCTCGCGGCAGGAACAGAACGGCCGCCGCGACTGGAACAGCGCGTACTTCTGCTGGATCGCCTATGAGACCACGGGGGAGGGCCATCAGAAGGTACTCGACCTCGCGAACGGGGAGAGCCGCATCATCCGTTTCCTCGATATCCGCACCACCAAGGAGGCTGCTATCCATGCCGCCGAGCTCGCGGAGATCTACGCCCGCATGCCGGAGGGAGCGGCGCAGGGCCCCGAGGAGGAGGCAGCTCGCGACGAGGAACTCGACGCAGCGCTCAAGGACGCGGGGGCAGCATAAGGCGGTATACTAAGCCTCATGTACCTCAACAAAGTCCAGCTCTACGGAAACCTGACCCGGGACCCGGAGGTGAAGGCGCTTCCGTCCGGTCAGCAGGTCGCGAATTTCGCCATTGCCACTAACCGTTCGTTCAAGGACAAGAACGGCGCTCGCCAAGAGCAGACCGAGTTCCATAACGTGGTCGCCTTCGGTCGCACCGCGGAAGTCATCGGCCAGTACCTGCGCAAGGGTCGCCCGATCTTCGTGGAAGGCCGCCTCCAGACCCGCTCGTGGGACAAGGATGGCCAGAAGCAGTACCGCACGGAGGTGATCATCGAGAACTTCCAGTTCGGCGCCGACGGCGGCAGGGGAGAGGGCGGCGCACCGCGCGCTTCCGCACCCGCCGCTAGCGGCAGCGATGATATGGAT
>CAZVJX010000071.1:0-3676 GCA_964627575.1 uncultured Candidatus Saccharibacteria bacterium | reverse complement strand
AAGATGGGCGTCCTCATCACCGGAACCGTCCTTGAGCTCGTGCCGTTCGTGAATGATCTGCCGGCCTACACGCTCGAAATGGCGTACTTCATCCTGCGCACCCGCAGCGAAGACATCGAACAGGCCGTCGCGAGAGCGAACCAGGCAAATGCAGAAGGTCAGAACGCGCTCGCACTGCGTGTCCGCGAGCAGCAGCGGCGCCTCGCCGCTGCCAACGACAACGCGCCTGAAGACGACGTCGCGGCCGCGACATAAATACCCATCACGGGTCGGGTGAGCGGCGCCGGAGGCGCTATACTACGAGTATGCAACGCGGATTCGCTCTCCTTCTTGGCGCGGCGCTCCTCTTCTGCGCCGTGCCTGCGCACGCGCAGTTCACCGGCGTTGATCCGCTCACGGTCACCCTGTCGCCCCAGGACCCAGGTCCGTACCAAACCGTCACTGTAACCCCTCAAAGCACTACCATTGATCTCGTCTCCGGGACGGTGCGCGTCTCGGTGAACGGCACCGTCGTCTCGGACGGGGCAGGGGCTTCGAGCGTTCCTGTCACGGTCGGCGGCCCGGGCGAAAGCACGACCATCAGTGTCCGCGCCACCGTGGACGGCCAGACCTACGACAAATCCATTACGATCCGCCCCGCGAGCGTCGCGCTTATCGTGGATCCGATTTCAACCACGCATCCGTTTTACGAAGGTGCGAGCCTTCCGGCGCCTTCCGGCCGGGTACGGGTCGTCGCGCTCGCGGACCTGCGCTCGAACGCCTCCACCCGCCTTGCCCCCCAGAACCTCGTCTATACCTGGAAAGTAGGGGACCAGACGCTCACGGATCAGTCGGGCATGGGTCGGTCGGTGCTCTCGGCGACCGCACCGATCCAATACCGGGACGCGGAGATCACCGTCACGGTCACGAGCCCGAGTAACCCGAATCTGGTCGCCCAAGCATCCACCCTCATCACGCCTGTCGCGCCGATCGCTCGGATGTACCTCGACGACGCGCTCATGGGCCCCTTGTTCGACCATGCGCTTGGCAGCACCTTCGCTATGGCAGGCGAGGAGGAGAGTATCCGCGGCGTCGGGTATTTCTTCGGTGCAACGCCCTCGCTCGCGTGGGCGGTGAACGGCCAGGCGGCAAGTTCAGAGCAGGACGTGACCGTGCGCACGACGGGCGCCGGAGCGGGAACCGCAGGCCTGTCCCTTGTCGCGTCTTCCCAGAACCCGAGCCAGAGCGCCTCCGCACAGACCTCGGTGCAGTTCGGAGCAAAATCAGCGTCTAATATCTTCGGCTTCTAATATGAAACTCTCGCGCGTCCTCGTCGTCACCGCCCTCGCGCTCCTGCCCGCCACCGCATTCGCACAGACGGGCCCCACGTTCGTTCCGCTCACGAGCATCCCCGTCCTCCATAACTTCACCGCCACGACCTCGCTCCCGGCGCTCCTTAGTTACATCTACAAGATCTGCATCGGGCTTGCCGCGACGCTCGCGGTACTCCAGATCATGCGCGCCGGAGTCCTTTACATGGGCGGCGACAGCATCACGGAGAAAAAAGAGGCGCGCGCGCTTATTAGCACTTCCATCGTGGGGCTCATCCTCGTGCTCTCGCCCTACATCGTCTTCTCCATCATCAACCCAAGCATCCTGAACCTCGATATTTCAAAGAGCGCATCGCAGCTCGACGTCAGTTCCTTCTCCTCCGCGCCCTCGTTCACGTCCGGTCAGGCGGTCAGCGAGGTCCCGGCCACCTCCGCCCAGGACTGCGCGGGGAAGGGCGGCACGTATACGAACGGCATTTGCACCGTTCCGACCAACTCCGCTGCCGCCTCCGCAGCGACGGCCTGCACGAATTTCAATTCATTCGAAGTGACCCCGTCGGGGGCAGATTGCACCTATACTGCCGGTGACAGCTACGTAAAGGTGAACGACCAGTGCTGCGCGGGCATCCAAAGCGGCAACCAGTGCTGCGCTAAGGACAATGCCAACTAACGTATGCGCCGCGCCCTCATCATCCTCGCTGCGGTTCTCCTCTTCCTTGCGATCGGCGTCGGCATCTACGCTGCGTTCTTCGCGCCGAAGGCAGCCATCACCGGCACGAGCGGAGCGAGCTTCCCGGGCGCTGGCAACAGCTCAGCAGGGAATAGCGCGAGCCAGCCTGCCCAGGATCTGGGCGTCCCCGTCTCGGGGGCCGGCACGGAAGTCGCTCCGCGCCTCATCCGCATCACCGACCATCCGGTCGCGCTCGGGGAAGTGGCGACCTACGTGCCGGCGCAGAGAGCGACGACCACGATAGCTTCCGGTACGCCCGTGGCTGCGTACGAGCCCGACGTACGCGTGGAGTATATCGAGCGCGAGAGCGGCAATATCTACGCCTACACGGCGCATGCGCGCACGCTGACGCGCCTTTCCAATAAGACCCTGCCCGGCATCCAGGAAGCGACCTGGCTGTCGGACGGCTCACAGGCCTACGTGCGCTACCTCGACGCAAGCGGGGCAGACGAGCGCGTCGCCACCTACGCGCTTCCGGCAAATGGTAGTAGTGGATTCTTCCTCGAGCAGGGACTTGCGCAGGTGCTCGCGAAGGCGACAAGCACGCTCGTGACGCTGCTCTCGACCACCGAGGGCTCCTCGGCGTCTGTTTCCACACCGTCAGGCGCGAGCCTGCACGGGCTTTTTACTTCGCCTATCTCGGCACTCCACCTCGCATTCCTTGGCGCGAATTATCTCGCGACTACGAAAGCCTCCGCGGCAAGCGACGGCTATGCGTTCAGCACGGACGCGAAGACCGGCGCCTTTACGCAGATCCTGGGCCCCCTCCCGTCGCTCACGACCCTCCCGAGCCCGTCGGGCCGCTACGTCCTCTATAGCTACCAGGACGGCGGAAAGCTTGCACTTGCGGTGCTCGATCTCACCACCCATATCGCGACGCGCATGCCGCTTGCGACCCTTCCGGAAAAGTGCGCCTGGACCAGCGATAGCGCGTCCATTTACTGCGGTGTACCGACTTCGGTGCCCGATAACCACGAACCGGACAACTGGTACCAGGGCGTAACCTCCTTCACCGACCGGCTCTGGAAGATAGATCTCGCCGGACGCGTCGCCACGCTTGTGATTGATCCGTCCCAGGCAGGGAAGGTGGATGTGGACATGGCAGGACTCACGCTCGACAGCACCAATGACGTCCTTATCTTCGTAAACAGGAAAGACGAGAGCCTCTACGCGTACGACCTCTAGTCGACGGACCACTGAAATTCCGCCAGTTGCTGCGTTGTCTTCGTCGTTCGAAACCTCACCGTATTTCGAATACGACCTGGTTTCTCGCTCCTCGACGCCTTGCCTCTGGAGTTTTTCAGCAGTCCGTTATGAAACCGCAGGGACAACGGTTGAACGACCGCGGCGCACGATGAATTCCTGGAAAATGGAGACGAGGCTCGTCGTAATGAGATAGAGCGCGATAGCACCGGACGCGTACGCCGCGATGCCGATGACGATCGGCAGCACGAAACGCATCTGGAGCGCCATGCCGCGCGCGAAATCCTCGCCTGCAGACCCGACTTCAGCAGCGGCCGGCGGCACCGGGATCGCGTACCAAGCCTGAGCGAGCTGCGCGAGGCCGGCGAGGATCGCGAGTACGATGCTGTGGCTCGTGATGGAGGCGATGCCGAGGAAGGCGACCGATACCTGG
>CAZVJX010000070.1:0-3747 GCA_964627575.1 uncultured Candidatus Saccharibacteria bacterium | reverse complement strand
CTCCGTCGTCGAGATCGGCGGCACCGTCGGCGATTTCCAGAACGCGCTCTTCATAGACGCCGCGCGCGTGCTCAAGCTCAAGTACCCGGACGACGTCATCTTCGTGATGGTGTCGTATCTGCCGGTCCCGAATACGCTGGGCGAGATGAAGACCAAGCCGACGCAGTCGGCCGTACGCGAACTCAACTCCCACGGCGTCCAGCCGGACTTCATCATCGCGCGCAGCAACGGCCCCATGGATGCGCGCCGCAAGGAGAAGCTCGCCATTTCCTGCAACGTGCGCCCCGATCGCATCATCTCGGCGCCGGATGTGGAGTCCATCTACGATGTGCCGCTCAATCTCGAGAAGGACCAGATCGGCGACCTCCTCCTCGACGCGCTCAAGCTCGAGAAGACGACGGTGGACGCCGATCTCGACGATTGGCGCGCCTTCGTCGAGAAGACGCGTGCGGAGGGCAAGCCGCAGGTGAAGATCGGGATCGTCGGGAAGTATTTCGATACGGGCGACTTCGTTCTCTCGGATGCGTACCTGTCCGTCATCGAGGCAATCAAGTTCTCCGCCGCCGCCGTGGGCGTGAAGGCGAAGATCGAGTGGGTGAACGCGAAGGATTTCGAGAAGGGCACCGATATCACCACGCTCGAGAAATACGATGGCGTCATCGTGCCGGGCGGGTTCGGCGAGACCGGCATTGAGGGGAAGATCAAGGCAGCGCGCTTCTGCCGCGAGAACGGCATCCCGTACTTCGGGCTCTGCTACGGCATGCACATGCTCGTGATCGAGTATGCGCGCAGCATCCTCGGCCTCGCGGATGCGCATACGGTGGAGATCGATCCGGCCACGCCGAATCCCGTCATTGACGTGATGCCCGAGCAGAAGAAGCTCATCGCGGAGGGGAAGTTCGGCGGCACCATGCGGCTCGGCACCTACCCCTGCGTGCTGAAGGAGGGGACCGTCGCGCAGGCGGCGTACGGATCGGCCACCGTGGATGAGCGCCACCGCCACCGCTACGAGGTGAATCCGGACTACGTCGAACGGCTTACGAAGGGAGGCCTCGTCTTCTCGGGTGCGAGTCCGGACGGCGTCCTCATGGAGATCGCCGAGCTTCCGAAGAAAGCCCACCCGTTTTACCTCGGCTGCCAGTTTCACCCGGAGCTTAAGGCCCGCCCGCTTTCGCCGCACCCGCTGTTCACGGCGTTCCTTGGGGCCGCGCATGACCGTACGCTGCGCGCTGAGGGCTAGATAACGCTGTACACATGGGTCCTGGTCAAGCGCGTAAGAGCGCTATACTTATACCGTCTTGCTTACTAGTCGGTCCTTCGTTATCCATCACTTATGTCACTGACTTCAAAGATCGTGCTTGGGCTCGCCATTCTGGCCGTGGTGCTGCTTGGCGGGTTCTATTACTGGCACTCGACCCAGCCGAAGGCATCGCCGACGGCGACCTCGAATGAGGAGGTGACCACGCTCCCGTCCGGATCAAAGTCCGACGATGCGTCCATCGAACAGGATTTTTCATCCATTGATGCGCAGCTCCAGGGCGTCCAGAGCGACAACTCTGACGTCAATGCGAGCGTGAATGCCGCCGCTGCCCAGTAAATGCACCACCCTAATCCTATGAACAAGATTTCACTCGTTACTTCCGCCGCCGGCATCGCGCTCCTGCTCGCTTCGGCCGCTCCCGCGCTCGCCGATGAGCATGAATCCGACGATGTGTCGGTACAGGCTTCTTCGTCCGTGTCCGTCACGCAGGGGGACCAGAATGATGATGCGCAGGGCGATGAGAATACCGGCGGCCACGGCGGCCTCTTCCAGCGCCTGGGCGCGCTCGGCTCGACGACCATCCGCGCAAAGATCGAGCAGCACACGCAGCTGAAGGCATCCACGACCGAGAAGAAGATGGCAAAGATCGAGGATAAGTCCGCTGCCGCCATTGATAAGCGCATCGAGGACCTCAAGAAGCTCTCCGCGCGGCTCGCAGAAATCAAACTCATTCCGGCCGATGTGCTCGCATCCATCCAGGCCTCTCTGTCCGCAGAGATTCAGCAGCTCACCGACCTGAAGGCGAAGATCGCCAGCGACACCTCGACCACGACCGTGAAGGCGGATGCCGAGGATATTACGAAGGCGAACCGCGTCTACGTGCTCGTCGAGCCTAAGGCGCATGTCGCCGCGTCCGATTCCCGCATTGATGCGGTTGTGACGCAGCTCACGACGCTCGCCGGAAAGCTCCAGACCCGCATCACCGCAGCGCAGTCCGCAGGCGTCGATGTCTCGGCGGCAGTGTCGGCGATGACCGATATGAACGCGAAGCTCACCGATGCGAAAGCGAAGGCCGATGCCGCGGTGTCCGAGACCGCCAATCTTAAGGCGGACAACGGCGACAAGACTGTTGCCGCTGCGAACCTCGCCGCGCTCAAGGATGCACGCGCGAAGCTCGTGGCCGCGCAGCAGGACCTTGCCGCAGCCCGTCATGACGCGGCGACCATCTACGGCACCGTGAAGGGCAAGGGCGGTGTCGAAGGGAAGGGCTCGCTCCACGCGACCACGACCGCGACGACCACGCCCTAATCCCGGGCACGATTGTGCGCCGAAACGGCCGCCTCCGGGCGGCCGTTTCCATGAGTTGAATCGGGGGCGCTTTTCGCGTATTGTGCTTATATCAAGCGGTTTCGACCGCTTTGATATTGCGGGATCGTCTAATGGTAGGACGCAACACTCTGGATGTTGTTATCTAGGTTCGAGTCCTAGTCCCGCAGCAGAGTACGTTTCTCACCCATTTTGGGTGCAGTAGCGAGTATGTGATACGGGCTTTTGAATTGTATCTGAGCCAAATTTCCATTTTCGATGGAAAGGTTCCAAAGTAGTTTTTCGACGATTTTGCGTTTGTTGAAATCGTCGGCCTCCAAAAACTGTTTGGTGGCTCTACTGCCTTGTAGAAACACTTCCCTGGTCGGTTCCAAAGTAAAAACTGGTTGGGTGGCTTGGAGCCGCTGAACCTGTTTTTGCAGTTCGATCCGCTCTGCTTTCAAAACGGCCACTTTCTGGTCGTAGAGCTCTTGGGTTATCTGCTCTGCCAGAAATGTGTCCAGAAGCCGAGATTCGAGGCTGGGAAGGGCATTGAGGCGTTCGGTGAGCTTCGCTACAGTCTCAGTGCTCTCCGAGCCATTCTGCTCTGCCTTGGCTCGGGCAGCCTCGTACATGAGCTCGATTTTCCGCTCCGAGAAGCGAAGGGAGGAAAATAGCTCTCCAACGAGCTCGTTCAGGTCTGGTGCTTTTAGGTACTTCCGGTGTGCCTCGCAATTGCCGCGCCCATTGGTGCAGTAATAGTACTGGTGCCCCTTCTTGAGTGAGGCGGTGAGCATACAGCCGCACGAGGCACAGGTGAGGAATCCGCGAAGGGGGAAGAAAAGCCTTTTCGTGCGAGGGCGGGAACCGCCCGACATAATCACCCGCGCCTCGTCGAAAGTCTGCTTTGAGATCAGCGGCTGATGCTTGCCTTCATAGAGCTTGCCGTCGCGCTCCATGACACCGGTATAAAAGCGGGTGGAAAGAATACGTTGGATGTAGCTCTTAAGTACCTTCTTGCCCGAGGCGGTGCGCAAGCCCTCTGCGTAAAGAAGGTCAGCAATGCTTTGGAAACTGTGGCTACCCGTCAGATACAGCTCATACGTGCGCCGTACGTAGCGGCTCCGGTCATGATCGATAATGACGCTCTTAGTGGCGCGGTCATTCAAGTAGCCGAAGGG
>CAZVJX010000069.1:0-3951 GCA_964627575.1 uncultured Candidatus Saccharibacteria bacterium | reverse complement strand
CGCCCTGGTCTAGATGTTCGCCGCGGCCGCGGCCCGTTCCCCGCTCCCAGGGTTCGAGCGTACGTACGTCACCGCGTCCAGTAGGATCTCCTGCGGCGCAGAAGCGAGGACAGGGTCATCCATCGCGCTTCCGAGCCGCGCAAGGAGCGCCTCGAAGTCCTTCCGTTCGGGCTCGCTCATGCGCTCGATGCCGAGCCCATGCACCGGCTCGGGAGACGCTACCGTTTCGGGAGTGAGCTTCTTCGGTCTGAATGATTCGATTCCCATGCGGGCATTCTAGCAGGCTCGCCGGTGCGGATGGGGCGAGCCTGCTTCATGGAAGCTATACCGCCTGTGCGAAATACTTACCGTGTATGTCGCACAGGGTACCGATTCTCGTCAGTAGCCTCCTCGTGCTTGCGAGCGTGAGCCTCCCGGTGTACGCCGCTCCGGTGCATCCCGCGAAAGTAACGCTCACTGGGTCCGCGCTCGGAGAATTCCATTTCGACAACTGTCCCCTCCTTACGGTCTTCCTCGCGAATTCGTTCCCGCACCCGCAGAACGTCTTCGTGGATATTGAGCTCCGCAACGCGAGCAGCACCCTCGTGGAGCAGGAATCCTTTGATAACTACACGGTCGCCTCGAAGAAGGACGCAGGCATAACTGCCCTTACGAATGCCTGCAGCGCTAAGCTTCCGGACGGCAGGTATACCTACTCGGTCGGTATCTTCGCGCCTGGCGGGAACGACCTCGTGCACTGGTACCCGAACGTCGCATCGTTCATGGTTGCCATTCACTCCTAGTACTCGACCGCGCAGTTGGAACCGTATCAGTTCAGTGCGAGGACCGTAGAAGATTCGATGGGCTGTGACGGACCTCGCGGATATTTGACGGCTTCGCTGAATTGCATAAAGAGGAGCGACCAGAGCCACACGAAGACGGCGAGCTGCCAGGGGATGGCTGCAGGCATGAGCCAGCCCGTGAGCGCGAGCGCCGTCGCGAGCGCCTGGGTCGCAGTTGTCGCCAGTATGACCGCGCGGCTCGGAAGGTAGCGCCACCAGCGCTCTTTCGTGTGCGCCACGTAGATAAGGAGATGCCCCGAGACGGTCAGCTTCAGGAAGAAGAGCGTTTCCACGACCGGCAGCGAAAGGTGGAGGTACCAGACGGCGAATGCATAGAGCAGCATGCTGTTGGCGATGCCGACCGTGCCATAGAGGAGGCTTTGCGCGAACTGGCGGCGGACATCGATCTTCGAGGGACGGTTCGCGATGCGTACGCGGTCGGTCGCAAGCGAGATGATGGGTATGTCGTTCAAGAGCGCGAGAAGGATGAGCTGCAGCGGCGAGAGCGGATAGGTGCCGGTGATGACCCCGAGAATGACGATGGTCACGATGAGGCGGAAGCTTTCCGAAATGCGGTAGAGCGAGTACGTATAGAGCCGCTCGAAGATGCGCCTGCCCTCGATGAAGGCGTCGCGCATGACCCCGATGCCGGAGGAGAGAAGCACGATATCCGCGGCCCCCTTGAGCGCGTCCACCGCGTTCGCGACCGCGAACCCGACGCTCGCCGCCTTGACCGCCGGCAGATCGTTCACGCCGTCGCCATTGGATGCGACCGTATAGAATTTGCGCGCCCGCTCGACGAGCGCGAGCTTGTCCTCCGGCAGGATTTCAGCGAACGCCTGCGTATTCCGGAACGCTTCCGCGTCCATGCCGCCCGCGCCCCGCGCCACCAGCTCATCGTGGGTGATGATGCGGTTCCCCGAGAGCCCGAGCTTTCCCGCTACTTCGCGCGCTATCGAGCGGTTATCGCCGGTTACCATGGCGACCTCGATGCCATTCTCCGCGAGGAAGCGGATGACGTCCGGTGCGTCCTCTCGCAATTCGTCCGAGAGCGCGAAAATGCCCAAAAGCGACATTCCCCCTTCTTTCTCTCCCGTAACGCTCGCGAGCGCGAGCGTCCGGTACCCCCGCGCCGCGAACGCGTCGATGTCTCCCTCGAACCGCGCGCGCATCTGCGCGGACAGATCGCACAGACCTTCCACTATCTGCGGCGCGCCGAGGGTGAGCGTGCGGAAGCCATCCGATTCCTCGATGGTGAGGGTGCTTCGTTTGCGCACGGAATCCGCTGGCAGGTATTCATGCACCTTCGCCGTAACGGATTCACCCTGCCTGATGAGCGCTTTATTGAGCACATCGTCAGGATGCTGGCTTGCGATGAACGAGCCGAGCCGGCGTATCTCGTCCGCATCGGCAGCGTAGCCGACGATATCGCTCACGACGATGCGGTTCTCGGTCAGCGTCCCGGTCTTATCGGTCAGCAGCAGGTCGGTGTTCGCGAGCTCCTCGAGCGAGGAAAGATGCCGGACAATGACGTCTTTCTTCGCGAGGGCGAGCACGCCGAACCCGATGATGAGCGTCATCACGGTCGGGAGACTGATGGGTATGCCGGCGATAACGAGCGAGAGGTCGAGGCGAATGACTTCGAGCCATGGAGTGCGCCGCGCGATGACGACCGCGCTCAGCAGGACGACCGCCAGCAGGCTGATGATCGAGAGGAACCTCGTAATGCGCAGTATGTCCCTTTCGAGCGCGCTGCGCTTTGGCTTCTCGCCGGCCTTCGCGAGCGTCTTCCCGAACGAGGTCTCGTTGCCGATGGCGGTAACGCGCGCGGTAGCGAGGCCCGATGCGAGGAAGGATCCCGAATAGAGCCGATCTCCTACGGACTTGTCCTTAGGCAGGGACTCTCCGGTAAGCGCAGCTTCGTTCGCACTAACGGTATGCGCTTCAAGCACCTGTGCATCTGCCGGCACGATGTTCCCGGAGGCGAGCTGGATAGCATCTCCGGGCACGAGCAGCCGCGCCGTCAGCACGCTCCATGCCCCGTCGCGCAGGGTCTTCACGGATACGGCTAAATGCTCGTTCAGTCTGGCGATGGCGGTGTCCGCTTTGTGCTCCTGCCACACCGTAATGGCGATATTAAGAATGAGGAGCACCAGGATGAATCCGCCATCGAAGTCCTTGCTGCTCGCGAAGGAGAGCGCCGCCGCGAGCACGAGCATGCCGCTTATGGGAGAGACGCTGCGTTTTACTATCTTGAGCAGGAGCGAGTCCTTATGTTCGACGATCTCGTTGTAGCCGTGCGCGCGCTGGTAGGCGCGCGCCGCTTCCGTGGAGAGGCCGCTCGATTCGGGAGGCATATATCGACCATACACCCGCCGTACGGAAATTTCAGGTCGGTTATGAACCTCTATCTCTATTTGGAAGGCCAATCAAGGATAAGCAGCAAAGCCGCCCGGATGGGCGGCTTTGCGCTGATGCGCGGTCGACGGGACACGCGAGTACGCTTTGGCCAAGCGCTCGCTGCGTCGCCGACGCTCCTTGCTCCGCTCGGCCCTGCTCAAGCGACCAGCTCTGCTGAGCTGGTCCCCGCTTTCGCTTTCAAGTCCCGCTTCGCGGCAAAACACTAAGGCCCCATCGCAACGCGACAGGGCCTAAGTGTTTTTGTGCGCGGTCGACGGGACTTGAACCCGCAACCTCCCGCGTGACAGGCGGGTGCTCTAACCAGTTGAGCTACGACCGCAAGTGAGTGGGAATGCACGGCCGGAGGCCGTATATTCCCCGAACGCAGCGGTCGCAAGCCACTTGCTTGCTTACGACCGCAAACGAGGTCTTACGACCACGCGCGAACTTACCGAATATAGCCTGTTTACCGGCTCTATTCAATAACCGTATGAAACGGGTGCTGGTGGGAGGACTTGCACCTCCGACCTTGGGTTTATGAGTCCCATGCTCTAACTACCTGAGCTACACCAGCAAGTGGCACGCTGCTGGGTATCCCAGCAATAAGAAGCACATTACTACAGCGGTACTCGAGTGGCAAAGCAGCGCGTACCTATATATAGGTCACCGCGGCGCTCACCTACAAGGAGGCGGGCCCGTCGGCCCGCCTCCTTGATTTACGCGTATGCGC
>CAZVJX010000068.1:0-4133 GCA_964627575.1 uncultured Candidatus Saccharibacteria bacterium | reverse complement strand
TCCGGAGCGCCGTGAATCATGGCACCACCATCAAGATCACCTTCCCGCCCTACAAGGAGCAGATCGGCCGACTGCCGCTCATGGCTCCGTCCGGAAGCCCGCACGAAGCGACACTCGATTTCTCTCCTCCTCCGCCGGCGCCTAAAAACGGCAAGAAGGACAAGGCAGCGAAGTAGCCCTATATAAAAGGGGCCGGGGCGGATCCTCACTTGGAGGATCCGCCCCGGCCAATCAAGCCCTCTTTTTTTCTTCGTGCGTGCCCATAGTAAATCGATTTACCTAGAGTCGAGCACTGATAAGGCGAGCTTTTATCCTTGAGTATGCGCCCCGGGAGGCCTATGTGTTCCGGGCCCGTAGACGCTAGTGGAAAGAACACGACTCGAGGGGAAGAGGCAGCACGCATGCGCCTTCTTCACGACCTCATGGCGGCAGTGTAACGGAGCAATAATGAAGCCTGGATGAACTAATGGAGGAAGAGGAGCGCCGCGAGTCCGGCGACCATGCAGTAGATCGCGAATGGCGTGAGCGTGTTCGATTTGAAGTAGCGCGTAAGGAATTTCACCGAGAAAAATGCAGCGATAGCCGCGACGAGCGCGCCCACGAGGATAGGGCCCGCCTCATAGGAAGACGCATGGAAAAGCTTCGGGAGCTTGAGCGCGGCTGCCGCGAAGATGATCGGGGTCGCAAGGAGGAAAGAGAAGCGGGCGGCGCTTGCATGATCGAGCCGCGCAAGGAGCCCGCCGGCGAGCGCCGAGCCCGTGCGCGAGAAGCCCGGGAAAAGCGCGAGCGCCTGCATGGTTCCTACGCCGAGCGCCTGGAGATACGAAAGTTTCGCAACCGCATGATCAGGATCCCCTGCCTCGGGAATGGTCCGGCGACGGCGCAGGATCTCCGCGCCGTAGAGAAGGATGCCGTTCGCAACCAGGAAGCCGCCCACCATGAGGGGCGCCGCGAAGAGCGCTTCGAATTTCTTCTGGAGGACGAGCCCGAGGAAGCCCGCCGGTACCGTGCCGATGATAAGGAGCCAAGCGAGGCGCGCGTAGTCATCCCCTTCCGGAATGCGAGCGCGCGACAGGGAGCGCAGGAAGCCGGCGGCAAGGCGCAGCCAATCCTTCCAAAAGAACGCGAGCAGCACGAGCGCGGTCGCGAAGTGCGTCGCCACGAGGAAGAGCACGAAGAAGTCCGAGCTCTGGTCGAGCTGCCAGCCGAGCAAGGACGGGATGATGACCGTGTGGCCAAGAGAAGATATCGGGAAGAGTTCGGTGATACCCTGAAGCGCGCCCAAGATAACTGCTTGGAGGTAGGTGATCATATGCGGAACAGTATAGCGTGCGAAAAGCCGTGCCCGTTTATAGGACTACCATGGAGGCGATGCTGTCCCCTTCGCGCATCTTCATCACGCGCACGCCCTGCGTCGCACGTGAGAGGGACGGAATCTCGCCGGTCGAAGTGCGGATGACCTGACCCTTCTTCGAGATGACCACGAGCTCTTCTTCGTTATCCGTCTCGCCCACCAGCACCTTCGCGCCGATGATCTTACCGGTCTTCGCAGTCACGTCCGCGGTCTTGATGCCGGAACCGCCGCGTCCCTGGATCTTGTATTCGGAAAGGGAAGTCTTCTTGCCGTAGCCCTTGTCCATGACTATGAGCAGGGAAGCGCCCTTGGCGTCCGCCGGGACGATCTCCGCGGACACGACGCGGTCACCCTTCTTGACGGTCATACCGCGCACTCCGGCTGCCGTGCGGCCCATGGCGCGTACGTCCGCCTCGTCGAAGCGGATGGACTGCCCTTCGGAGGTCACGATGGAGACCGAATCGCCGTCGCCCGAGAGCGAAGCGGAAACCAGGCGGTCGGCACCCTTGAGCGCGATCGCGATGATGCCCGAACGGCGCACGTCGGCGAAGGATTTCGCTTCCACCTTCTTCACGACGCCCTCTTCGGTGACGAAGAAGACGCTCATGGCCTCGCGCGCGGCGCCCTTCGGGACCGCAAGCACCGACGTCACCTTTTCATCGGCGGCGAGCGACAGGAAGTTCATGATGGACTTGCCCTTCGTGGCGCGACGGCCTTCCGGCAGGTCGTACATCTTGGTCTGGTAGGCCTTGCCCTTGTCGGTGAAGAAGAGGAGATCGGAATGGGCGGATGCCGCGAGGAAGTGCGTCACCACGTCCTCTTCCTTGGTGGACATATCAATGACGCCCACGCCGCCGCGCTTCTGCGCCTTGTACTCGTTCGGGTTGGTGCGCTTCACGTAACCGCCCGCGGTAAGCACGAGCACGGACTCCTCGTCCGGTACGAGGTCCTCGACCGAGATATTCTTCACGCCCCCCTTCACGATCTTCGTGCGGCGGTCGTCGCCGTACTTCTCGGCGAGCTCGACGAGCTCTCCGCGCACGACGGCGAGGATGTTCTTCGTGGAGGAGAGGATCTTCTTGAGCTTCTTGATGAGCTCCTGCACCTCCGTGAGCTCGTCCTCGATCTTCTTGCGCTCGAGGCCGGCGAGGGTCTGGAGGCGCATCGCGAGGATGGCCGCGGTCTGGCGGTCGCTGAAGCCGAACTTCTTCATGAGGTTCGCGCTCGCGGTCGGGACGTCCTTGGACTTCTTGATGGTCTCGATGACCTCGTCGATGTGGTCGAGCGCCTTCGAGAGGCCGAGCAGGATATGCTCGCGCTCCTCCGCCTTGCGCAGGTCGTACTCGGTACGGCGCTTCACCACGAGCTCGCGGTGCTTCACGTACTCGTCGAGCATGCCCTTCACCGACAGGGTCTGCGGCACGCCCTCGACGAGCGCGAGCATGTTGTAGTGGAAGGTGCTCTCGAGCTCCGTGTGCTTGTAAAGCGAATTGAGGATGGTCTGCGGGTGTGCGGTCCCTTTCAGCTCAACCACGATGCGGATGTCGGCCGTGGACTCATCGCGCAGGTCCTTGATGCCCTCGATCTTCTTGTCGCGCACCAATTCCGCGATGCGGGTGATGAGGTCCGCTTTGTTGACGCGGTACGGGATGCTCGTGACGACGATCTGCGTTCCCTTCTTGTCCTCGACGATATCGGCCTCGCCGCGCACGACCACCCCGCCCTTGCCGGTCGTGTAGGCATGCTTGATATCGGCCTGGTTGAACGCGATGCCGCCGAGAGGGAAGTCGGGTCCCTTGATGAACTGGAGCAGGTCCTCGGTCGTCGCCTCCGGGTTATCAATGAGGTGCGTGATGGCCGCGACCACCTCGCACAGGTTGTGCGGCGGGATGTTGGTCGCCATGCCCACCGCGATGCCGAGCGTGCCGTTGAGGAGCAGGTTGGGAGCACCGGACGGCAGCACCGCCGGCTCCTGCTTCGTGCCATCGTAGTTCGGGACCCAATCCACAGTCTCCCTGTCTATATCCCGCAGCATCTCCATCGCGAGCCGCGACATCTTCGCCTCCGTGTAGCGGTACGCAGCGGCCGGATCGCCGTCAATCGAGCCGAAGTTTCCCTGCCCGAGGATGAGCGGGTAGCGCGTGGTGAATTCCTGCGCGAGCTTCACCATCGCGTCGTACACTGCGACGTCGCCGTGCGGATGGTAATGGCCGATCACGTCGCCCACCACGGTCGCGGACTTACGCGTCTTTCCGCCTGCCGTGAGGCCATTCTCATGCATCGAGTAGAGGATGCGGCGATGCACCGGCTTCAATCCGTCGCGCACATCCGGAAGCGCGCGCGACGTGATGACCGACATCGCGTAGTCGAGGTACGACGAGCGCATCTCAGCGACGATCGGCTGATCAATGATGGAAATGCGCGGCTCCGGCGCTGCTGCTTCTGCTTCCTGCTTCTTAGCCATGATTAAAAGTGGATGACCGTCTGATTGGTATCGTTTTGATTGCCCGTATCAAGGGTGGAGTGCACCTGCGTATCAACGATGGTGATGGTGGCAGGCGAGCTGGAGCCCGAAAGCGCGGCGCCCGCAGCGCCGAGGAGCTGCGAGAAGCCCTCCGAACTTGCGGCGACCGCCTTGCCGGCTTCCGGATTTGCCGGGAAGGCGCTCGGACCAATGGCGAAGGTGCCACTCGCCGCGTTCGCGACGAACCACAGCGCCGCGACGACGAGCGTGATGCCGCCCGCGGTCACGATCGCGATGTTCTCGCGCATATGGACC
>CAZVJX010000067.1:0-4252 GCA_964627575.1 uncultured Candidatus Saccharibacteria bacterium | reverse complement strand
ATTGCGCGATGAACTGATTCGCGGCCGCATCGCCGACGCGCTGCAGATTACCGGACAGGTTGGTGACGAAGGCCGGCGAGCCCTGGAAGCCGGAGTTGATCCAATTGACGGTGCTCTTGATGACCGACTGGAGCGCGATCTTCGAGACGATCCAGGCGATGTTGTCGAGCCCGTACTCCTTGAGCACGAGTGCGTTGGTCGAGCCTGCAGTAAGCCCGTTCACGATGTAGTTGATAGGGTCGTGGACGAGACCGCCGAACACCTGCGCGTGCGCAGGACGCGGAGCAAGCGTCATGGAAAGGGGCGCGGCGGCGAGGAGGGCGGCGGCGAGGAGGGCGGCGAAGCGGTGCGAGGTCTTCATACTAGTGGTTCTGCGCGGCAGCCTGCGCGCCCGCATTCGCGGCGTTATAGAAGTAGTACCCGGCGCTCCCTTCTTCGAGCGTCACTCCATCCTGCACGAATACCTGATGCATCTGCGCGAGCGCGCCCACGAGCGCGGTGTGCGCGGCATCGTACCGATCGATGCCCAGCATGGCGCGCAGCGGATCGTTATTTACGGTGGCCATGTCGGTAAGTACGGCACCCATCTGATCCATGGCATTCGCGAGCGCGAGGTGCACGGCCGCCGCTTCCTTCGGCGCCGGGACGAGGATGAGCGCGCGCGCGGTAGAGCGGTACGCGTTCGCGATCGCGCTCACCTTCGTAAGCGAGGCCGCATCGCTCTTGGTGACGGCATCGGAGTAGTAATCGAGCTCGCCTTTGTCGGTCGCGACCGTGTACTTCGCGTACGCGGCCTCCGCCGCCGCCGCGTATGCGGTCATGGCGTCCGCGCCCTCTCCCACGACCCGCACCTGCCCGGCATTGAAGGCAGTCGGATACGCATGGCTTGCCTCGAGCTGCTTCACGCCCTGCTCCACGAATGCCGTGATGTCGGACTGCGTGGGCGCGCTCGCACCGCGCGTGAGCAGGTACTGCGAGAAGAGCGTCCGCGCGAACTGATCGGTCACGGTTGAGGACGCAGCAACGATGCCGGGAATCGCGGCGGTATTCACCGGCGTCGAGCTCGCCGTCGAGAATTTCGGCGAAACCAAGCCCTGTGCGACCGCGTCGCCGTCGGTCAGCGCCGGGCTCACCGAATGCGGATTGGTCGGATCAGTGCCGTAGAGCGCCTCTTCCCAGTCGGGCAGGCCATCGCTATCGGTGTCTTTGGCCGCATAGGAAACCAGGATATCGTGAGTGGATTCGGCGTCCGCTTTCCCGATATGGAACGGGAGCGGACCGGAGAGGAACACTGCCGCGACGACACAGGCACAAGCGATGCAGGATGCGATAGCTATGCCGATAGTGCGGGTAGAGTAAGCCACGGTACGTATAAAAATAGTAGCACGCAGGCCTCATTCGATGAGGAACCGATGAGTGCGGATGTGTATTGTCCACCGCTTTTCCCCGCGCTATCCACCCACTATCCCCGTGATTGTCCTCCACGCGGCAAGCGACACATCCTCCGCGCGTGCATTCGAGTCGAGACCGGCCGCGGTAAGCGCTTCAGTGATGCGTGCGGCAGGCGCAGTCGCTTCCAGATTCTTCGCGAGACGCTTTCGTTTATGCGCGAACCCCGCGCGCAGCACCTCGAAGAACCGCCCCTCTTCCCGCTCGCTCGCAAAAGGCGACGTAATCTCCGCAATGCGGAGCACGGCGGAATCCACCTTCGGTGCCGGGCGGAAGGCGCCTTTCGGGACGGTAAACAGGTACTTCGGCGTTCCGAAGGCCTTCACGGAGAGGGAGAGCAGGCTTTCCTTGCTGCTCCGGGCGATGCGCTCGGCGACTTCTTTCTGCACCAGAAGGGTGACGCTCGCCGGCTTGTTTTGGGCAGTCAGCAGGGTGCGGATGATCTCGCCGGTGAGGTAGTACGGGATATTAGCGGCGACACGGTAGCCCGGGGGAAGAATCGAAAGGTCGAAGGACCGGAAATCGCCGGTGACGAGCGTGAGCCTCTCTGCCCCGATCTCATCCGCAAATGTTTCCGAGAGGCCCGGAATGAGGTCTTGGTCGGCCTCGACCGCGATGACGCGGCCTGCACGGGCGAGGAGCGCCCGAGTGAGCATGCCGGTTCCGGGGCCTATTTCAAGGACGGTATCGCCTTCGGTAAGCCCGGCCGCGTCCGCGATACGGTTCGCGGTGGCCTGGTGCATGAGGAAATTCTGGCCGAGGGCCTGCTTGGCGCGCATACCTTATATATGTAGCACGTTCCTTATATATAGATGGTGCGCTCGCGGTCCTGCTCGCCGTACTCCACCTCCATGAGCGACCGATCAATATCGTGGAGAAATGAGGAGGGCTCGGACACATAATCCTGGCCGTAGATGCGGCGGATGCGCGCCATAGTGAGAATGAGGCGCTTCTTTGCGCGGGTCATGGCGACATAGAAGAGGCGGCGCTCCTCCTCTTCGTCGCGCGCTTCGTCGTCCCCACCCCTGCCCTCATGCGGGAAGAGGCCCTCCTCCATGCCGGACACGAACACGACGTCGAATTCGAGGCCTTTCGCGGCATGTACGGTCATGAGGGTGACGCCGGCCTTCGTCTCCTTCTCCTGCGGGCGGTCGAGCTCGTCCTGGTCGCCGGCGAGCGCGGTGTCGGCGAGGAAGGCATCGAGGCCTTCCGTTCCCGGGATGTGGTCGTAGCGGCTCGCGAGCGTGGCGAGCTCCTTCGCGTTCTCGAGGCGCTCCTTGTCCTCTTCCCCGCCTTTGGCGAGCGCGGCCTCGAGTCCCGAGAGCTCGATGACGCGTCGCACGAACGCGGACGGCAGCGCTGCCGCGCTCTCTTCATGGAGTTTCGTCACGGTCTCTTCGAAGACGGCGACCTTCGCGCGTACCGCGGGCGTGAGGTCCTCGAGCTTCCCTGCCGCCATCTTCGCGACCGTGACCTTTCCGATGCCGCGCGGCGGCGCCTGCACGGCGCGCACGCGATCGGCCTGGCGTTCCGGATCAAGCGCGAGGCGCACCCACGCGATGACGTCCTTCACTTCCTTGCGATCGAGGAAGCGGGTGCCGAGGAGGCGGTACGGCACGCCTTCGCCGAGGAAGGCTTCTTCGAGGACGCGAGACTGGAAATTCGTGCGGTAAAGAACTGCGATCTCTTCAGCGAGGGTGCCCGCGCGGATGGCCTGCCGGGCTTCGCGCGCGATGTAGCGCGCTTCCCGTTCCGCGGTATCGGAGACGTGGAGCCGCACCGGCGCTCCTTCCGGATTGTCCGTTACGGCGCGTTTTTCCTTCCGATTGCGGTTCTTCTCGATGATCGCGTTCGACGCTTCGACAATGGTCTTCGTGGAGCGATAGTTGTGATCGAGGATGATGGTCTTCGCATTCGGGTAGGTCTCGTCGAACGCGAGCAGGTTATCAATGGTCGCGCCGCGCCAGGTGTAGATGGTCTGATCAATGTCCCCCACCACGAAGAGGTTGCGGTGCTGCGCGGCGAGCATGTTGGCGAGTCGGCCCTGCAGCTCGTTGGTATCCTGGTACTCGTCCACGTGAAGGTACGCGAACCGTGCCTGCGCGATGGCGCGCACCTCCGCGTGCTCTTCGAGGAGTCGGACCGGGAGCGCGATGAGGTCATCGAAATCGAGCGCTTTCTCGGCAGCGAGGGCTGCATCGTACTTCTCCCACACCTCCGCGGTGACGCGCGACCGGAATCCTTCGCTCCCGTGCTTGTGTCGGAACATCTGCGCGGTCTGCCCTTCCCCTTTGGCGCGGCTGATGCGGAAGAGGATCGAACGCGGCGGCACCTCCTTCGGATCAATATCCATCGTCTTGAGCGCTTCCTTGATGATGCGCTCGGAATCGTCGCGGTCGTAGACGCTGAAGTAGCGCGGCACGCCGATGGCGCGACCGTACTGTTGGAGAATCTCGCGCCCGAGTCCGTGGAAGGTCGCGACGAATGGCAGGGGCGAGTCGCCTAGTAGCGCCGCGAGGCGCTCCTTCATTTCACGGGCCGCTTTGTTCGTGAAGGTGACCGCGAGGATGCGCTCGGCCGGGGTCCCGCTCCGGATGAGGTGGTAGATGCGGGTGGTGAGGACGCGGGTCTTCCCCGAGCCGGCGCCCGCCAGGACGGAAATCGGTCCTTCCGTGGAAAGGACCGCTTCTTTCTGACGCTCGTTGAGGCCGTCGAGGTACTGCATCCCTACGACTATACCGCGTACCGGCGCGGACGGGTACGCTGGATAAGGTATTAGGGCACATTTTTGTCATTTCTGGCA
>CAZVJX010000066.1:0-4294 GCA_964627575.1 uncultured Candidatus Saccharibacteria bacterium | reverse complement strand
TATATAGGAGGCGTGGCTGAGTGGATGGGGTGGTGCGGGGCACCACCCCATCCGACCCATAGGGAGGAGGACGAACTTGTTCGAACACTCAGCCACCTCTATAGTGCGAAGCACAAGGAGACGTGGCTGAGTGGTCGAAAGCGCCTCACTGCTAACGAGGTAGGGTGTAAAAGCTCTCCAGGGTTCGAATCCCTGCGTCTCCGCAAAATGAAAAGCCGCACTGCGGCTCTTTTCATTTTGCGGAGACGAGCCCTGCTGGGAGCAGGGCGGCAGGGATTCGAATATGTTGCGAGCATTTCGCGAAGCGAAATCCGCAACGGGTACAGGTCCTGTAAGGGCCGAAAGCGTAATCGCGTTCCCCGCGCCTCCTCCTTTAATTAATGCGCCAGCGCCAGCAGCTCCACCCGCGCCGCACCTGCCTTTCGCAGTGCCTCTGCCGCCGCACCCAAGGTCGCGCCGGTGGTGGTGACGTCGTCGAGCACTATATAGGTATCGTTCGGGTCGAGCGGGCCCACGATCGCGAACGCATCGGCCATATTCCGGAGGCGCTTCTGTCGCGAGAGGCTTGTTTGCGCCTCTGTTTCGCGCACGCGCAGCAGGAGCGCCTCCGGGCGCACGCCTGCCGTTCTCGCGACCAGCTCCACCTGATTGTAGCCGCGCGCCTTACGGCGCGCGGCGCCGAGCGGTACCGGCACGATACGTGGCAGAGCACCGCCTTCTTCCCTATACCCGTCGAGGTAGTCGCGCAGGGCACCCGCAAGGAGCGTAGTCGCGCGTTCGTTCCGGCGGAATTTCGTTTCGATGACGGCCGCGCGCACGAGGGGACTGCGATAGGGAAGGAGCGCAACCCGTCCATCGGGCAGCTGCGCGGGCGACAGGAGCGCGCCGAACGATTCCGCGCGCGCTTCACTGACCAGGCGCGCGGTATCGGCGCGCGGCAGCACGAGATCGAGCACGAATCCGATCGCGCGAGCGAATCGTTGCATACGTGCATGATACAATCGCCTCATGAGTTTTTTCGACAGCCTGCTCGGGAGGAAGAAGGCGGGAAGCGTCCTCGGCATTGACGTCGGCTCCTCCTCGCTCAAAGTCGTGCAGCTGCGTCGGCAGGGCGGTACCGCCGTGCTTGAGACCTACGGCGAGCTCGCGCTCGGCCCGTATGCGGGCGTCGAAGTGGGGCAGGCCACCAATCTTCCGGCCGCGAAGATCGGCGAGAATCTCAAGGACCTCCTGCGTGAAGCGAACGTCACGACGACGGACGCGGGCGTCTCCATTCCGTTCTCGCGCTCCCTGCTCACGCTCGTCGAGCTGCCGCGCCGCGATGACCCGAACGAGCAGAAGACCGTCATCGAGCTCGAAGCCCGCAAGTACATCCCCGTGCCGGTTTCCGAAGTCCAGCTCGACTGGTTCATCCTTCCCGAACCCCTGCCCGAAGGTGCCGAACTGCCCCAGAAGGTCAAAGTCCTTCTCGTTGCGGTCCATAACGACGAACTAGCGCTCCTCGAACGCGTCGTGCAGGATGCCGGACTCGCTGCCTCGTTCTACGAGATCGAGATCTTCAGCACCATCCGCTCGGTGGTGGATGAGCCGGTAAAGCCGGTCCTCGTCCTCGACATCGGCGCATCGTCTACCAAGGTGTACGTCGTGGAGCGCGGCGTGGTCGCGCTCTCGCACAACATCCCCCAGGGCGGCCAGGACGTGACGCGCACCATCTCGAGCGCGCACCACCTCCCGATCAAGCAGGCCGAGGCGCTGAAGAAAGAGCGCGGGTTCGCGGTCGCGCAGAACGGCTACTCCCGCGAGACCATCGAGCTCGTCTTTTCGCGCATCTTCACGGACGCGAAGCGCGCCATCACCCAGTACGAAACCACGCACCAGAAGACCATTTCCGGGATCATCCTTACGGGGGGCGGGGGAGTGACCAAGGAGCTCATCGGCTACGCGCAGTCCTTCTTCTCCATCGGCGTGAAGCTCGCCGATCCATTCGGCAAGACGCAGGCGCCCGCATTCATGCGTCCGGTACTCGTGGAGATCGGTCCCGAATTCGCGGTCGCGGTCGGCCTTGCGCTGCGCAAACTCGAAGACGCGAACTAGATGTGCATAAACTCCGCGCGTATAGCGCGGAGCCGCTATACTGAACGCGTGGCACTGCCTCCTACCGTTCCCACTTCGTTCGTACCGAAGCAACCCGTCGCGACGGGACCGCGCCGTCGCACGACCGGCACGAATCCGTTCCTGATGCTCTCCTACGTCATTCTCATCGTCGCGCTCGCGGGCTGCGCCGCGACCTTCGGCTACCAGCTCTACCTCGAGGGAGTGGCGAAGAGCAAGACCGATCAGGTGACCGCTGCGGTCAATAAGATCGATCAGACGACCGTCACCGAATTCATCCGCCTGCGCGACCGCTTCACCTCGGCCCAGGATATCCTCAATCGTCAGGTGGCGCTCTCGCAGTTCTTCCTCGTGCTCGAGAATCTAACCCTTCAGAACGTGCGGTTCACCTCGCTTAAAGTGCTGGTCGCCAACGACCGCACTGCGACGGTGAACATGAACGGTACCGCCAAGACCTTCAATGCGCTCGCGGCGCAGTCGGCGGCGCTCGCCTCCGATAAACGCATCAAGCGCGCCATCTTCTCCGGCATCGAGGTGAAGGACAGCATCGTCTCCTTCGCGCTCACCGCCGACCTCGATCCGTCGCTGGTCGAGCGCTCCGCCGCCTCCGTAGCCCAGGCCACGGCGCCTGCGGCGCCAGCCGCCACTACCACCGCGCCATGATCACCCGCATCCTTCCCGCGCTCGTGCTCCTCATCGCCATCGGTCTCTTCTTTGGCTATATCAGCCCGACCTATGCCACTAAGATCGAGCCGCTCCAGGGCCAGATCAAGCAGTACAACAGCACGCTCGCCGCGGCCGCCGACTTCCAGAAGAAGGAAGCGCAGCTCGCCGCCGACCGCAACGCCATTCCCGCCGATGCCATCGCGCGCCTCGAGACCTACCTCCCGGATGGCGTGGATAACGTCCAGCTCATCCTCGACTTGAACGCGCTTGCCGCGAAGTCCGGCGTGCAGCTCTCCAATTTCGATATCAAGACCGATACCACGACCTCGTCCGACGGCGCCGCCGGCCAGCTCCCGCTCGATGCGAATAATCAGAAGGTCGATTCGCTCGACCTGACGGTAAAGGCGGTCGGCACCTACGGCGCGTTTCGCACTTTCCTCAATGGCGTGGAGCAGAGCCTTCGCCCCATGGATCTCGTGCAGCTCGATATCGAGAACTCGCCGACGGGTGTCTACAATTACGACATGACGTTCCGCATCTACTGGCTCCATTGATATGAACAAGACCACCACCATCGCCATCGCTGCCGTAGGTATCGTCATCATCGCCGCTGCCGGATACCTCCTCTTCTTGAAACCGCAGGACACGTCGGCCGTCACCGCTGCCGGCCCTACTTCACCGGATGAGACGACGTTCCAGAATCTCACGGCACAGCTTGAGCCGCTCGGCTTCGACACCAGCGTGCTCGACGACCCTCGCTTCAAAGCGCTCGTCGATATCCATACCGCCATCCTTCCGGAAGCGGCGGGTCGCCCCGATCCGTTTGCTGCGCTCGGCCGCTAGCACTTATCCCGCGTGCGCATATCGCGCCCGCGTACGTCTTGGGAGTATCATAACTGCATGAACGTTCTGTCGGTCCTTTCCGATACGGGAGTCATCAAGCCGGAAGAGGTTGCGGACATCACTGCGCAGGCGAAGAAGGAGAGCACGGACGTCGAGGCAGTGCTGGGGAAGCGCGGCATCACCCCGGATGCGATGCTTGCGGCGCTCTCGAAGCACTACGGCATCCCGTACCGCATCATTCCCCAGGGCAAGGATATCGAGCAGGCAGCTCTCGAATTCATTCCGCAGGAATCGGCGGCGCACTATAAGTTCGTACCGCTCGGCGTAGTGGACGGCGCGCTCGAGGTCGGCATCACCGACCCCGACAACATCGAGGCGCGCGACGCGCTCCAGTTCATCTCCGCGCGCGCGGGCATGCCGTACAAGCTGTTCCTGATAAGCCGCGGCGATTTCGAGAAAGTGCTCCAGGCGTACGGGAACCTCACGGGCGAGGTCGGCGAAGCGCTTTCCGAGATCGAGCTCGCGCCTGCTGACGACGCGGGACCAAAAACTGGAACAACGGAGACCGAGGATACGGCAGCAAGCGAGATAAAGGCCGACGCGCCGGTCACCAAGATCGTCGCCACCATCCTCCGGTACGCGGTGGAGGGAGGCGCCTCCGACATCCATATCG
>CAZVJX010000065.1:1617-4359 GCA_964627575.1 uncultured Candidatus Saccharibacteria bacterium | reverse complement strand
TAAAGAGTACCTCACTCCCTATGCACGGGAGTTTGTCGACAATCCCCCTCCTTACGAAGGAAACGAGGCGTTCTGGCGTGGGAACTACTTCGTCCTTTGCGGCGTAAAAATCGACAATGCCGATCTTGAGGAGCTAAACAAGCATTTCAATAACCTCAAAGAGGAGTGCTTTGGTATTCGCGACGCAGAGATCAAGTCGACATGGATGCGAATCCCAGATAAGCGGAAGAAATACTACCTCGACCCCTACAACATCACGGCCGAGCGTCTCAACAAGTTCGGGGAAGACTACTTTGACCTAATCGCGAAGAACTCGAAGCGAATGAAGCTATACGCCGTCGTCTTCGACAAGCGTTATTACAAAAACGATCGCAACACCGCAGAGAGAACACCCCTCCTCAAGGCGGCTCAGGTTCTTCTGGAACGTATCCACTCGTACTGTGGTGGTGGGTGTACGGTCGTCTTTGACCAAATGGAGTCCTCCCTCTCCGTTAAGAAAGGGGCTCATAACAAGCTTCAAGGAGTGTTCCTGAAGAACGAAGGTATGACGAATATATACGTTCCTTCCTACACGAGCATCAAGGACATAGCTTTCAAGCAGTCCTCCTCTGAAAACTTCCTGCAGGTAGCGGATATCTGCGCATATACAGTCGCACGTCAATTTATCGAACATGCAGCGGAGTGGAGCGGTGCCCGGAAAGATGAAAAGGGTGATGTGAAACTTGGAGTCTACGACTACTTCAATCGTATTCGTTGTAACTTCTACTCAGGCGGCTGGTTTGGGGGCAGGGTGCGAGGCTATGGCCTCGTCTGTGTTCCAGATGCAGAGAAAATCAACTGGGATTTTCAGAAAGACTGTCCGGCATAAAACAAAAAATCCCCTCAGACGAGGGGAGCTTTTGAAGCCAGTCTCCTTGCGGATATCTACATCGTCGAGAGGTAGCCTAGCTCTTGCGAGCAACCGGCCATTTACATACTAACATAATTAGGTTGTTTTGGACACTCCGAGACTAGTCTGTAGATAGTGAAATAGCCAGTAAATACAAAGTGAATTTGCACCTGGATTTTTAGATTATTAATTAATCGTCATTTCAGTTTTGTAGAGGCATATTGGCCACTTGAACTAGCACTAGAGTGTGCGGGATAGGAGAATCGAACTCCTGCTCTCAGTTTGGAAAACTGATGTTCTACCATTAAACTAATCCCGCGTTTTGCCGAGGATACCACACGCGCTTTCGGCTGTCTTTTTGAGGGGTTCACGGTAGCATGGGGTCAATGCAAGAGCACCATCAGCACCTGCTGGCCGCGCTCGGGGCGCTCGGACTCGCGCTCTTCGTTTCCTATTTCAATACCGGTCCGATACCGCCCGCCGCGACAGCGCCGGACCGCGCGCAGCTGAAACCGCTCGCCGAAGGGACGCATACTTCCTTCCCCTCGTTCGAGCTTTCGACGACCTCGCTCGAACACTTGCTCACACCGCAGGCGACCAGCTCGGCGCCGACCGTTCCTGCGCCCACGAAGCGTCCGACCCCGACGACGACGCCAGTGACGCCTACCGTACATCCGCCGACCTCGACTCCTCCGGTTCCCACCCCCACTTCCACTGCTCCTGCACCCGCGCCCTCAACCACGCCGACCACCACAACCCCCACGGATCGCGGTGACACCACGCTCCTTGCCTCCATCAAGCCTGCCGCGGTGAACATCCTCTGCATCTCGCATCAGCCGAATCTCCGCTCCATTTCCGGCTCCGGTGTCATCATCGATTCGCGCGGCATCATCCTCACGGTCGCGCATGTGGCCCAGATGCTCCTCCTCGAGCAGTACCTGGGTGAAAGCGCTATTACCTGCACTATCCGTACCGGAAGCCCGGCGCGCGCAGCCTATACCGCTCGACCGTTGTATCTGCCCGGCGCTTGGTTAAAGACAAATTCCACTATTCTCATCAGCTCGCAGCCGACCGGCACCGGCGAACGCGACTATGCCCTGCTCGCGATTGAGAAGACCGTGGACGGCTCCCCGCTTCCGGGAGCCTTCCCCGCGATCTCGCTCTCGACCGCGACGATGCACGACGACGACGAGGTTGCACTTGCCACCTACGGCGCCCAAGACCTCACGAGCTCCCAGGTGCAGTATGGCCTTCCGGAAACGCTTGCGACGAGCACCGTGAAAGACCGCTACACCCTCGATACCGATACCGTGGACGTGCTCGCGCTCTACGGCAATGCCGCGGCCCAGGAGGGGTCCTCGGGCGGCGCCGTTGCCAACGAGCGCGGCGATCTCGTCGGCCTCGTGACGACCAGCGACGTAAACGGTTCGTTCACGTCCCGCGAAATGCGCGCCATAACGCCGAGCTACATCTTGCGCAGCTTCGCGGACGATACCGACAAGGACTTCCGCTCGTATTTCGGCGATACCTCGCTCGCCACCCTCGTCAACGGCTATGCGCCGACTGCTGCCGCGCTCGGCGCGTACCTTGCGAACGCTATCGGCCTTTCGCAATAGTCACCGAGACCGGCTGGTGGTCGGAGCCGTGGCTATCCTTCTCCACATAGGCTTCGGTAGCAGCCAGGTCCTCCGACAGGATGATGTGGTCGAGCTGCGAACGGGAGAACCGATGAGTGACCTTCCCACGGAGCGGATTATGGAATCCGGCGTTCTGGAAGCGTTCCTCGAAGAGATCGCGTTCGGGATACCACGGCATACCCTCTGACAGCGGCGCGCCGAGGAGCCAGTTGAGTA
>CAZVJX010000065.1:0-1607 GCA_964627575.1 uncultured Candidatus Saccharibacteria bacterium | reverse complement strand
ACATTGAAGTCGCCGCACACGACCGTCGGCCGCCCCGGTTCGGAATGGCCGAGGACCGATTCGAATTCCCGCGCGCGATTGCCGGCACCCCAGAGCGTGAGGTGGACGCTGAAGATGCGCAGCAGCGTGCCGTGGAACGGCACATCCGCGTACACCGCCCCCCGTTCCGTCACGAAGCTCCAATGGAACAGCGACATGAACAGGATGAAGACGTGCGTATGGAACGGGAATGGGAAATCGAAGAACTGCAGCGTTCCGGTATGCGCGAACGCATGCTTCGAGAGGACCGCGACGTAGTTCTCGAAGCGGCGCTTATTCGGCATCAGGCGAATCACGTCCACGTGGTAGATCAAATGGAACGGCATCACCTTCAGTTCCTCGAGAAGTTCCGGCGTTACCTCCTGGAGGCACAGCACGTCGAAATCGAGCGACCGGATATAGGAAACCACCTCCGGCAGCTTCTTATTGAAACAGAGCACGTTCCAAGAATAGATCTTCATAGAAGAGTGAACCATACTACCTGCTGCCCGGTTTCGGGCGTTCGGTCGGGGCGTGCGACATTATTTTGTTATGAGCGCAGCGAATTAGTAAATAATTAGTGCCCTGGTGGAGAGAATGAACTCCCGCATCCGGATGTTTCCCAACCATCCGATTAAATGCTGTGTCGGGGTGCGGAGAATCGAACTCCGTCATCATCCTCCCAAAGGATGCGTACTACCGGTATACGACACCCCGACACAGCATTTAATTCCCTCGGGACGCCTACCCTCTATCGGGGTACGACGGCCCGGCTGAACATTCGATTACCGCATCCTAGCAGCTTCAAACGATTTGTGGCAGATAGCGGACCTTCGCCCGGCCATCGGAAGACCGCAGCCAGACTAGGACCGCGTCAATCTGCCACTCCCCTTCCCAATCGGTATTGGCCACATACCATTCACTCGTCCGGGCGATGCGCCGTATCTTCGCTTCATGGATATTGGCACTCGGATCGAACCGATCTGCCGTATCCCGCTCTTCGGGCAGCCGCTCGCACAGAAGCGTCTTCACCTCCACGAAGTGGAGCGTGTTCTGGCTCCTTGCGATGACGTCTATCTCCCCTGTTCGTCGCGCCACATTCTTCGCGACGATTTTCATGCCCTGGCGCCGCAAGTATTCAGCAGCGACCTTTTCACCGAGCGCCCCTATGTCCTTTCGGGAGTGATTTGCGAGCTGCATGCGCTTGTAGTATAGCTCGCATCTTCAGTGTTCTTCTTCGACACCCGGCGACTTCCACTCAATGTCCCATGTCCTTTATCCTCTGAATTCACACCTTTATCACCAGTTGTGAAATATGTCTTATACGGCTTACCTGTGCCGTTTAATGAAAAATCCCCCGGTTTCGGGGGATTTTTCAACGGTGCGGCTAAGGAGAATCGAACTCCTGTCTCGTCCTTGGCAAGGACGCGTTCTACCACTAAACCATAGCCGCGTTGGAGGGCATCATAGCATACCCCTCCGCTTTCCTTCCAGTGCTCGGCCTTTACGCTGTCCCTCGCCAGGACTCTTTCCTTACAGGAACGGTACATCTTGCGGGCATTTTGCTACGCAAAATGCCCGCAAGATCT
>CAZVJX010000064.1:0-4377 GCA_964627575.1 uncultured Candidatus Saccharibacteria bacterium | reverse complement strand
GAAGCGGGGAAGGTGCTCCTCAAGGAGATGGAAGTGCAGGGCGCGCGCCAGGTGCATGCGCTCCTCCCGAAGGACCGCGTCGTTGCGGTCTTCATTGACGCCGGGAGCTGGGAGGAGCTCACGAAGCGGGTTCATGCCCGTGAGCCTATGGACCAGGAGCAGCTGGCGAAACGCCGCCATCGCTACGAGGACGAGATCACGTTCAAGCCCGAGGCCGATGTCGTCATCGACAACACGAGTGACCGGGAGGGGGCGAAGGCGCATTTCCTCGATTTGGTACAATCAGCCCTAACCGAAGCGCATTCCGCATGATCAACACCGTCATTCTTACCGGCCGGCCGGGTTCGGGAAAGGGAACGCAGGGCAAGCGCATCGCCGCCGCCCGCGGCTGGACCCATTTCTCGACCGGCGAGCAGTTCCGCGTGATGCGCGAGGAGGACAGCATCCTCGGCGCCCGCGTGAAAGAGATCTATGATCGCGGCGGCCTCCTGCCCGACTGGTTCGCGACCTACCTCTTCGAGAAGGCCATCCTCAATATCGGCCAGGAGGCGGGCATCGTCTGCGAAGGCTACCCCCGCTCGGTGCAGCAGGCCCATATGTTCGAGGAAATCGCGGTCTGGATCAACCGCCCCTACGTCGTCATCGATCTCGAAGTCTCCGATGAGATCGTGACGGAGCGGATGCTGAAGCGCGCAGAGGTCGAGAATCGTCCCGATAGCAGCACGGTCGAGCAGATCCAGGGACGGCTCGCTACCTATAACGAGCACACCAAGCCGGTGCTGGACTTCTTCCGCGCCCAGAATAAGCTCGTAGTCATCGATGGCGCCGCGCCGACCGACGAGGTCACGGCAGCCATCGAGCACATACTCGGATGATCGCGAAGACGCAGGAGGAAAAGGATAAGCTCGCGGAAGCAGGGAAGCGCCTCGGGGCGGCCCTCGACGTCCTTGCCGGCATGGTGGCGCCCGGCGTCTCGACCGCGGCGCTCGAAGACGAAGCGCTGCGCCTCATCCGTGCCGACGGCGACGAGCCGGCCTTCCTCGGCTATACGCCCGACGGCGCGAATCGTCCGTATCCGGCCGCGCTCTGCGTGTCCGTGAACGACGAAGTGGTCCATGGCATCCCGAACGAAACGCCGCGCACCCTCAAGGAAGGCGATATCGTCGCGCTCGATTTCGGGCTCATCCATGCGGGTTACGTCGTGGATTCGGCGCTCACGGTGCCGGTCGGGAAAACCGACACGGACTCCTACGCCCTCATGAACGCCACCCAGGAAGCGCTCGAGCGCGGCATCGCTGCCGCGCGTGCGGGGAACCGCGTCGGCGACATCTCGCATGCCATCGGCGCCTCTCTCAAGGAGGCGGGCGTCTCGATCGTCCGGGTGCTCGGCGGGCATGGGGTGGGCCACTCGGTTCACGAGGAGCCGTGGATCGCGAACGACGGCCACCCCGGCACCGGCCCGGAGCTCGTTTCCGGCATGGTGCTCGCGCTCGAGCCCATCGCGAACGCCGGGAAGGCAGCGGTCGGCATCGCAAGCGACGGCTATACCTACCGCACCAAGGACGGTTCGAAAAGCTCCCACCACGAGCACACTATCCTGGTGACCGAGGGCGATCCCGTCGTGCTGACCCGCCGCCCGAGCGAGCAGTAGCGTCGGAGGCCCGTTCTGCTATACTCGGCTCATACCAGCGCCCTAGGCGATTTTTTATTACACATATGGCACAGCACCCTAAGAAAGAGCGTACGTTCGTCATCGTGAAGCCGGACGGCGTGCAGCGCGGTCTCGTCGGCGAGATCACGAAGCGCTTCGAACAGACCGGCCTCAAGATCGTCGGCATGCGCATGGCCGTCCTTCCGGAAGAGAAGCTCTGGAAGCATTACGACAAGAACGACGAATGGTTCCTCAAGAAGGGAACCAAGATCGCGGAAGACAAGAAAGCTGCCGGCCTCCCGGCGGACAAGGAGCCGATCGAGTACGGCAGGGACATCATCCGCGTGCTCGTGAAGTACATGACCGCCGGACCGGTCGTCATGATGGCGCTCGAAGGCAATCAGGCGGTCGCCGTCGTGAAGAAACTCGTCGGCGAGACCGAGCCCGCTACCTCCGACGTGGGCACCATCCGCGGCGACTTCACCCTCGATTCCTACGCAATCTGCTCGGTGGACGACCGCGCGGTGCGCAACCTCATCCATTGCTCGGACGAGGTCGAGAACGCGGAGAAGGAGCTCGCGATGTGGTTCGCGCCCGAGGAGCTCATCGGCTACACGAGCGTGCAGGAAGCGATTCTGTACGATGTGAACCTCGACGGCATCATGGAATAGCAAAAACGCCCCGCAAAAGCGGGGCTTTTGCTTCATGTGCGTTTTAGCCGAAGATGTATACTATCCCTAGGCCATTCCCAAAAACGCAACTTGCTCAAATTTCGGGAGTCCTATATCCACGTGTATCTGCAAAGCCTAGCTTTCAATGACCACGATGCGGACACCCACGTGGCATACAAAAGTTGCCACAACGGGAATGGTCTACGAGAAGGCCCCGTCTTGAAGACGGGGCCTTCTCGTTTTTCAGGATGCTACGATAGATTTAATGCTGAAACTCACGTGCGCTGGCGGCGCCGGCACCGTCACCGGCTCCAATTTCCTTATCGAAGGCCCGGAAGGGAAGCTCCTCGTGGACTGCGGCCTCGAGCAGGGCAGGGAGGTCGCCGTCGAGGACATGTACGCGCCGTTCCCGTACGATGTCTCGTCCTTGGACGCGCTCGTCATCACGCACGCGCACCTCGACCATATCGGCCGGGCGCCGAAGTTGATGAGGGAAGGCTTCAAGGGGAAGGTGTATTGCACTCCGCCCACGAAGGATCTCATGGATGTGATGCTCTACGACAGCGTCGGCATCCTGTCGCAGGAAGCGCAGCGGCTCGGCAAGGAACCGATGTACGACGAGGACGACATCAAGGCGCTCATGGCCCGCACCATCGCGCTCGACTATCACACGGAGCAGGAGGTCGCGCCCGGCCTCTCCGTCTATCTCCGGCATACCGGCCATATCCTCGGGTCCGCGAGCGTGCGCATCCTCGATACGCACTACGGCGTCTCGCTCGCGCTCACGGGCGATATCGGCGGCCCGTCGCCTTACCTCGAGCCCTGGGAGCCGATCGAGGACGCGGACGTGGTCCTCATGGAGAGCGTCTACGGGGATCGGCTCCATCCGCACCTCGAGGATCGCGTCCCGGAGCTGCGCGATACCCTGAAGCGGGCGATTGCGCGCGGCGGGACCATTCTTATGCCCGCGTTCTCGCTCGAGCGCAGCCAGCTCATGCTTTATGAGATCAGCAATCTCATGAGCGACGGTTCGATTCCGAAGATTCCGGTGTACCTCGATTCGCCGCTCGCCATCGCGGCGACCCGCGTCTACAAGAAGTGGGGGAGCGAGTATTTCAATAAGGCAGCGAAAGCGGAACTCGTCCGCGAGCACGATATCTTCTCGTTCCCGTTCCTCGAAATGACCGAATCGCGCGACGAGTCCATGGCCATCGGCGAGGTGCCGAATCCGAAGATGATCATTGCGGGCGCCGGCATGAGCCATGGCGGCCGCATTGGCGGCTGGGAGCAGGCCTACCTGCCGGACCCCTCGACGACGCTCCTTATCGTGGGGTACCAAGCGCCCGGGAGCCCGGGTCGTATGCTCCAGGAGGGTGCGCCGCACGTGCGCATCAGCGGCCGGGACGTGCGGGTGAAAGCGAAGGTGGATACCCTGTCGGCCTGGTCGGCGCATGCCGACCGCGACGAACTGCTCGAATTCGCGAAAGCCTGCCTGCCGCATGCCAAATCCATCTTCGTGGCGCTCGGCGAGCCCGAGAGCGAGCGCTTCCTCGCGCAGCGCATCCATGATTACCTGGGCGGCACCAGTATCGTCCCGGCGGCAGGGGAGAGCTGGGAGATTACCAAGGCCGGTGCGAAACGAATAGGAAAGAAATAGAAAAGCCCCGGACATCCGGGGCTTTTCTATTGCGTTACTTCACCTTCTCGAGAATGCGGGTGAACACCTCGGGGTGCTGTGCCGCGAACTCGGCGAGGACCTTGCGGTCGAGCTCGACGCCATTCTTCTTCAAAGTGGCGATGAACGTGCTATAGGACTTCACGCCGTTCTCGCGGAGTGCGGCGTTCAAGCGGACGATCCAAAGCGAGCGGTAGTCGCTCTTCTTGTCGCGGCGGTGGTTGAACGCGTTCTTGCCCGCATGGACCAGCGACTCCTTCGCGAGGCGCTCCTTGGTGCCGCGGCCATGGCGGTAGCCCTTGGCCCGCTTGAGCACATTGCGGCGGCGCTTGGCGCTCATCACTCCTCCTTTTACTCGTGCCATACCTTAGTACCTAAAT
>CAZVJX010000063.1:0-4384 GCA_964627575.1 uncultured Candidatus Saccharibacteria bacterium | reverse complement strand
AGGACCATGCGCAGGGAGTCCGAGCCGGTGCGGAATCCGATAGAGCCTTCATTGCTGGTCGGCGTACTGACATTGCCTGCGGAGAACGACAAGAGACCGCGCTGATTCGCGATCGCCGAATACGTATTGCCGCGTCCCATCAGGTACGGACCGTTCGAAGCGGCGGCGGCGGGCGTGCTGCCGAAGATGACGCCGCCGGTCTGCGAGGTGTCTCCGAGGATGAGAAGGTTGGTGGCGTACGAAGCGCTTGCGGCGGCCGTGAGCTTGATGAGTCCCTCCCCCGCGGCTGAACCACCGGAAAGCATGAGGTTTCCGCCGCTGCCGATCTCGAGCTTCTCGCTCGGTCCCGTCGCGCCGATGCCGACGTTGCCGCTGTTGTTGCTGTAGATATCGCTGCCGCTGATGGTCCAGGGCGTATTGATGGTGAGACCCGTACCGCCGACGAGCGCTCCCGGCGTGCCCGTGAAGGTCACGCCGGTACCGGCAGTGATGGAAGACGTCGCGGCGCTGTTGAGGGTGCCGGCGGTGCCGTAGAGGAGGCCGGAAAGCGTGCCGAGGACCGGCGCGTTGGTGAAGGTCTGGGTGCCGGCCCAGGTATTAGAGGTGGTGGTGCCGAAGGCGAGGCTAATGGCGGACCCGGCGACCTGGACCGGGTAGGTGCCGGTGTAGGGCGTCGCATCGACGGCGGCGCTCGTCTGCACGGTGCCGTCGGCGAACCTGATGCCGCCGGTGAAGTAGCCGGTGCCGGCGACCGAGAGGCGCGCGGACGGCGAGGTGGTGCCGAGCCCGAGGAAGTTGGTGCTGCTGATCACCGAATCGAGCGCACCGCTCGCGGCGTAGATATCGAGGATGTTCGCCGACTGGCCGGAGGCCGGCACGAGCGCGAGCGTCGTGGTCGCCGCGGAGCCGGAGACGATGGAGAGCTTCGCGTACGGCGTGGACGTCGCGCCGATGGCGGCGAGGTAGGTCGTAGTCGCCTCCGAAATAACGCCGTTGACCGCGCCGGCCGAGGAGACCCAGCCGCCGCCCGAGGACGCGCCGCCGGTGACGATGGCGCCGCAGGAGACATCGCCCGAACCGTTGGTCTGAAGCGCCTGGCTGCCGGTGCAGGAAGCGATGGACGAAAGCGTGAGGGTACCGGAAAGGCGCGCCGTGCCGGTGACGTCAAGCGTGGTCCCCGGCGCCGTGTTGCCGATGCCCACCTTTCCGCCCTGCGTGACGTAGAGCGCATTGGTGCCGACCGCGAGACCGCCGCTGAAAGTGGAAGTCGCGGTGGTGGACGTCGCATTGAGGGAATTGAAGAAGCCGGTCACCGCCGAGAGGACCGTCGTCGAGGCGCCGCCATTGAACTGCTGGAGCTGGCTCCACGAGTTCGCGGTCGTCGTCCCGAACGCGAGCGTAAAGAGGCCCGTGCTCGAGTTGTATTGGAGCGGATACGTCGCCGACAGGCTCGTGGACGACACCTTGCTGTTGAAGTTCGTCCAGTCGGCGCTCGTGAGGTATCCGTTCTGCGAGCCGTTCGCCTGCGCAAGCGTAAGCGTGATCGGCGCGGAGCCGAAGACGACGGGGTTCGCGGAGAACGAGAGCGGACCCGAGGTCGAGAGCGTCGTGGTGGCGGCCCCGGCGCCGCCCGCGAGGTAGTCGGTGCCCGGGACCGCGATACCGAGCGTGCCGCCCGTCGACTTCACGAAACCGGAGGCGAGGCCGGTGAATGCGACGGTGCCGGTCGCGGTGAGGTTGCCCGCGATGTAGGCGTCGCCAGCGACCGACAGCCGGGAGAACGGCGAGGTGGTACCAACCCCCACATTCCCGTTCGTTCGTACGGTGAGACTCGAGGTCGCGGTAAGGGTGTTGGTGCCGCTGAAGTATGCGACCTGTCCCTGAGTGCCCGAGAAGAGCGACGAGGTCGCAAGCGCGAGCGACTGCCCGGCCCCGATGCCGGTGATGCTGCCGGAGAGGCCGAGGCCGAGGGTGGCGGAGGACGTGGCGACGCCGTACACGCCCGCCTCGCCGTTCGATACGAGGAGCTGGCTCGATGTGAGCGCGGTGGTGGTCGCAAGACCCGTGTAGGCAATGGTGGCGTTTGCTCCGCCGACAAGCGCACCGAGCGTGCCCGAGACGGTGAACGGACCGGCAATGGCGAGCGAACTGGTGGAGACGCCGCCCACCGCGCTATTGCTGACGACCATCGCGAGCTGGCCCGCGCTCCACGGCGACGTGGTCGAGAGCGCATTCACCGCACCCGTGCCCGTGATGGTGACCGGCGCGGAGCCGAGTACCGTGAACGAGGAGCAGGCGACGGTGCCGACGCACGACGCAGTGGTCGTCGCCGCCGTGCCGAGCGTCTTTGCACCTGTCCAGTATGCGAGACCGCCCTGGACCGGACTGCTGGAAGTCGAGATGCCGTTGAAAGCAAACGCACCGGTGGAGGGGTTGTACGAAAGCGGGTAGGCGGCGGAGAGCGACGTGGAGCTCACCTTATTGTTGAAGATCGTCCAGTCGGCGCTGGTAAGGAAGCCGTTCGTGCCTGCGGTCGCCGTCGCGATGGAGAAGGCGCCGTTCGCGTACGACAGCGGCGACGCGCCGGAGAAGAGGCCGCGGATGTACGAATCAGACGCGCCGTTCAGCGTGTTGCCGCTCCAGGAGAGGTTCGTGCCGGCGGTGATGCGCGAGGACGGCGTCGCGTAGAAGGAGTCCCAGTTCGACGTGGAGGCGGAAAGCGGGATGGCGTAGCCGCTCGCGAGCGAGAGCGCGCCGGTCGTCGTCGAGTACGCGAGTCCCGTCGCGGTCGCGGAGAATGCGTTCCGGGCGCGCGCATCGGTGTAGTACTTATTGATGACGCCTTCCGCGAGCGCGTCGGTCGTCGTGCCCGCGAGCGCGGACGCGAAGCGCGCGAGCGTGTAGTAGAGATTGCCGCTCTCGCTGATATCGGCGGTCGAGAGGCCGAGCGAAGACGTCGCGACGCTCGCGTAGCCGGTGCCAGCCGAATTGCCGATGAGGAGCTGGTTCGCCGCGACCGAATTCAGGCCGGTGCCGCCGCGCGCAACCGAGAGGATGCCGGTCCACACCGGCGTGAACGTATGGACGTTGCCGGACGAGGTGATGGTGAGACGGAGATTCGCATCGGCCGACGACGTCGCGAAGGTCTGGGTGGCGCCCGTCTGAAGGGTCGAATACTGCGCATGGATGCCCGTGATGCCGCTGCCGCTCCCCGTACCGCAGTCGGCACCCGTGCCCGAGACGACGCCGGACGCGTCCACGTGGAGGCATTCCGTGACGCCGTTAAGGCCGCCAATGACGAGCGGACCCGACACGGTGGTCGTGCTGGTAACGGTCACCGGACCGTTTATGGTGAGCGAATCACCCACAATAGCGCCGCCTGAAAACGTCGAATTGCTAATGGTGCTATTGGTAATCGTGCTGTTCGTGATGGTGCCGCCATCCATCGAATTAGCCACGCCGCCGGAGCTGGTGCGGACGGTCGTGAGCTTCACGCCCTGGCCGTCGAGCACCTGCGCACCAATCTTTTCGGCGAGACCCTTGAGCGACTCATTTACGTACGCGGCGACGTAGGCATTCACATACTCGACCGACGCACCACGGTACGTGACGTTCATGATGTTCTCGACCGTAGAGGTGCCCGTATACGCGCCGACGCCTTCGGTGAACTGCGGCGTGGGGAGGCTCGTCGTCGGATGGAGCGTGCTCGCCGCATCGAACGGCAGGATGGTCAGGTGCGAGGTCTTGAGCCCGAGAAGCACCGCAAGGCGATCGGTAGCACCCGAGAAGAATCCGGTGACCGAGCGGTAGGTGAAGAGCGCGAGCTCCTGACCGATACCCTGTTCCGCGAGTGCGGGCGCAAGCGCGACGGCAGCGGCATGGTCGCGCGGGGTCGAGACGAGTGCGACGAGCACCGACTCGTATGCGCGCGGCGCGCCAGTCACGAGCGATTCCGTGCCGGTGCCGAGCATGTCGCCGAGGCGGTAGAACGCGAGCGGAATTTTCTCCGGCAATACTTCAGAACCAGAGTCAATGCTCTCCGCCGCAGAAGCGATGCGTGCCACGAGGCGGTTCATTTCCTCGCTCTGCGCTGCGTACGCGCTGCCGAGGACGACGAGCATCGTGACCGCAAGCGCAAGCGCGGGGCGAAGCGTGGGATGCAGGTCAGCAAGGCGCGGGCCTCCCAGGGAGGAGCGCCTCGGACGCGACTGGACCGACGCCTTGACGACCGGATTTTGCATTGCCGGGACAATGCTGGTGTTAGGCTGATGCGCCCGGTATTCCGTCCCGCGAATGACGGAGAGTTCCTGAGCCAATATTTTCTTGCGGTCCTCCTGCTGTGCAATGAACTTCTCGAGGGATGCGCGGTTGATGAACCAGCCAC
>CAZVJX010000062.1:0-4408 GCA_964627575.1 uncultured Candidatus Saccharibacteria bacterium | reverse complement strand
GCGATGGACGGATAGCGGGGCATCTTGGCGCGGATGCGTTCCTGCACGGGAAAGAGGAGTGCGGCGAATACGGCCGCAAGCGCTACGGTGGCGAGAAACGGCCGGAAGACGAAGAACGTCAATATGGCGGATCCCGCGAGGAGCGCGAGCAGGAAATAGGTCCGTTCTTTGCCGCTGGCCATGCGATAAGTATATCGAATCCTTCATGTGGCGGCGGTATACTGGAACCATGAAGAAGATACAGCCATTCATCTGGTTCGCGGAAAATGGCGAGGAGGCGCTGGAGTTCTATACGAAGCTCTTCGCCAATTCCCGGATCGTGCGCGTTACCAAGCTCGCCGATAACGTGCCGGGACCGTCGGGCCAGTTCGTCGGCGAGTTCGAGCTCATGGGGGAGAAGTACATGTGCCTGCAGGGCGGCCCCAACGAGATGCTGAACGCGGCTGGTCCGATCTCGCTCATGGTGCTCTGCGATACGCAGGAGGAGATCGACCGCCTTTGGGAAGCGTTCTCGGAGGGCGGCAAGCCCATCGCCTGCGGCTGGATCACCGACCGCTTCGGCGTGACCTGGCAGGTGGCGCCGACCATCATGGGCGATCTCCTCACCGATCCCGATATGGAGAAGGTGCGGCGGACCAACGAAGCCATGATGAAGATGGTGAAGCTCGACATCGCGGAGCTGAAGCGCGCGTACGACGGGTCCTAGCATGGCGGCCGATCTCTCTACCCGCTGCGTCATCGCGGGCGGCGGCCCCGCAGGCATACTCCTCGGCTACCTGCTCGCACGAGTAGGTATAGACATCGTCGTGCTCGAGAAGTGGCCGGATTTCTTCCGCGATTTCCGCGGGGACACTATCCACCCCTCCACGATGGAGATCCTGCGCGAGCTCGGGCTCCTCGACGAGTTCCTCGCGCTCCCGCACAGCGAGATGACCCGTATGACGCTCCGGTTCGGCGGCACGGAAGCGACCGTGGCGGACCTGCGCCAGCTCAAGGGCGTGAAGCCGTTCATCGCCTTCATTCCCCAGTGGGACTTCCTCACCTTCCTCGCGGGTAAGGCGCGGACGTACCGGAATTTCCGGCTCCTCATGGAAACCGAGGCGACCGACCTCATCTGGGAGGATGGCGGCGCGGTGGGCGTGCGCGCAGCGGGGCCGGACGGCGCGTTCGCTATCCGCGCCGATCTTGTCGTCGGAGCGGACGGCCGCCACTCCACCATGCGGGAGAAGGGCGGCTTCCTCGTGGAGAACCTCGGCGTGCCGATCGACGTGCTGTGGTTCCGGGTGAAGCGCAGCGGCGCGGACGACAAGCAGTCGCTCGGCTACCTCGACCGGGGCGCGGCTCTCGTCATGCTCGATCGCCACGACTACTGGCAGTGCGGGCTCATCATCGAGAAAGGGAAGTACGAAGAGATAAAAGCGGCAGGGCTCGACGCCTTCCGCCGGAAGATCGCCGATCTCGGCAAGCTCACGGACGCGCAGGTCGCGGAGCTCGATTCCTGGGACAAGGTGAAATTCCTCTCGATCACCGTGGACCACGCGCTGGCGTGGGCGAAGGACGGCGTCGTACTCATCGGCGATGCAGCGCACGCCATGTCGCCCCTGGGCGGCGTCGGTATCAACTACGCCATCCAGGATGCCGTGGCTGCGGCGAACCTGCTGGTCCCGGCATTCCGGGCAGGTCCACCACCGCTCTCGGTCTTGAAGGGCATCCAGGCACGGCGCGAAGCGCCGACCCGCAAGATGCAGCGGCTCCAGGTCTACATGCAGGACCACGCGCTCTCGCCGCTCCTGCGGACGGAGCAGAAGTTGCGAGTGCCTTGGTTCTTCAAACTGTTCAGCTGGTTCCCGCCGCTGCGCCGCATCCCGGCGCACATCATCGGCATCGGGTTCCTGCCCGAGCATGTCTCTCTCGAGATACAGCAGGGCTCGGGTGCGGTCGCTGTCGCGCCATAACGGGACCTATTCGGAATAGATGTCTTCGTCGGTATAGACCTGCTCGCCCGGCGACACCGTTTCGAGATCTTCTCCCGGACCCCGGTGCGCCAGGGTCCAGAAGGCGAGAAAGCTCACCGCGAGCCCGGTAACTCCGACAGTCCAGCCGCTCATATGATTAGCGACCGCGATGAAGATGAGCCAGATGCCCAAGAGTGCGTTCAGCCATAGTGACCACATACGCGAGGTGATTAAAGGGTAGTGTGCCCCGCACCGTTTTAGTCAGGTAACGGAACGGCCGCTTCCGAGCGGCCGTTCCGTGCTCCGAGTGGAGTCCATACCCCGATTGGAGGATGGTCGACAAACTTAGGTGAGCGCGCCGCGCCCCACCGTGTTGTAGTTCGTAGCGCCCCAGAAACCGAGAATGGCCACTACGATACCGGTGATCGCGAGCGTCCACGTCAGCGCCGATCCGGTAAGACCGAGGAAGGCGAGCAAGATCACCCATAGACCGAGGATGCCGTTTATCCATTGCTGCCACATACGCGATTGCGACTTCTTTAGGGCTGGTAAAGTCGACCCACGCACTGGAAATGATAGGCCCACGAATATGGAGAACGTATGAATAAAAAATGGAAACGGCCGCTTCCCTCCCCGGAAGCGGCCGCAAAGTTCAGTGGGAGTTCTCCTGCATCTCGAGGGACCGCGCCGCGCGGATGACCTCGCTGTACACGGGCGTGCCCTTGGCGCCCCCATCCTGCGTGCCGCCGAAGAGGCGGACGGACAGGTTTCCGGCGGCGATGTCCGCGAGGATCTGGTCGACGTAGTGCTGGGGAGGGAGGGCCACCCCTCTGGTCTGCGCGAACGTCTCGAGGTCCTCGCGGTATTCCGGGTTCGTGACGTCGGGCAGTTGGTTCCGACTCGCGCCCGTCGCAGGCTTCAATGCCGAGGTCTGCATAGGTAAATCCCCTTGATGAACAACCAAAAATTACCTTACCACGCAATTCCTATCCCGTCAAAACTGCACCACTTGTTGTAGAGCACCCTTCGGGTGCTACGATTATGGCGTAGTAGGGTATGCGCCAGCTCGCCACATCGGGCGCCCTATCCTTCCTCATATTTGTTGGGGTCTATTTTCCGTTGCCCGCCTACGCGGATGTCATCCAGCCGGTAGCTGATACGGTGACGACGGATGTGCCTCTGTCAGACGGCGGGTGGTCCGAAACGCTCGGGTCGAACCTCCAGGGAACGCTTACCCAGGCGAGCTTTCCGATCTATTGGTCAGGCGGCAATGGCCACGTCGGACTTACGATCAGCTATTCGTGTGCTGTCGCCGGCGATCCGCGGTGCTTTGGGGGGTCGCAAAGCGTCGGGTACTCGCTCTATGCGCCGGAAGGCACGACCACCCTCGTGTTCGACTCCAACCATCTCGGCTTTCCATTCTCGACCGATTTCTACCCCTGGGAAAGCTATACCATTACGGTCGAACGATACGGCGCGCCGAATTACTACTCCTACCCGACCTTCACGCTGTTCGGATCGGCAACCGATACCTATGCCGCCGGCACCACCACGGCGGCGGGCTTGGCTGACTTGAGCTTCGCGCTCAAGGGGATTGATCCGACACCGTATGCACCGCCGCCTACGGGCGTCGTCATCAATCATGCGCAGGGCGGAACGATCCTGCAGGCATCCAATTATGTTCCGGGAGATATCCCGGCCGGTATCGGCATCTCCCATGATCTCATCAATAGTTTGCCCGCTTCGGACGAATTCACGTTGCCGAATCATGATTACTACGCAGTCGTTTTCTTCGAGGGCCTGCAGGGCTGCCCCAGCGAGAACTACCATATAAACTCCTTCATTCCCGGCTCCTATTGGGGGTATGACGTTGTGGCTGGTGCGCCTTCTGCAGACAGCACAGCGGGCGGTGGTTGTATGCAGAAATTCCATATTGATACCACCCGGACATCGCCCTGGCTGTGGGGTGCGCTCAGCAACTCGGGAACCTCAAGCGCTATTGCGGACACGAACGGCGTGCCTGCCTTCGCGATCTGTTACGATCGTGCATCCTGCGACGCAATAACTCCCACCATCGGGACCACGACCGAGCCAGCGATATCCAATGTCCTGTTCCTTCCTGGCATCGAAGGTAGCCGCCTTTACGATGCTACAGGAACGCAATTGTGGGAACCGCCGTATGGTTCGGGTGATCAGGATGTTGAGAAATTGTCTCTCGATACGGACGGGAATAGCATCGACTCCTCCATCCATACCCGTGAAGGCGCAGTGCTCGATACTGCTTATACTGCGGACGTTTATAAGACATTCTTGAATAATCTGGATGAGTTCTGTTCCGACAACCATATAACATGTACTGCAGCACCCTACGATTGGCGTCTATCCCTCAATCAACTTATAACGAACGGCAAAGAGATAGACGGGAACATTTCCTATCTAGAGGCAAGCGATAC
>CAZVJX010000061.1:0-4434 GCA_964627575.1 uncultured Candidatus Saccharibacteria bacterium | reverse complement strand
CCGGAGCGTGATCGTGCCGTGGTGAAGGCGTGCGATCTCGTTCACGATGGCGAGCCCGAGGCCGGAGGTACCGGTTCCGATGCCGCGCGCGCGGCTCGTATCGGCGCGGAAGAACGGTTCGAAAATATGGTAGAGGTCCTTCTGGGCGATGCCGATGCCGGTATCAATGATGGCGACCGAGACGCCCCCATTCTGGGCGCGGTCTATCTCGATGGTCACTCGGCCGTTCTTGTTTGCGGGCGTGTAATTGAGGGCATTCTTCGTGAGGTTCGTGATGACCTGGTCGAGTGCGGTCGCGTTGCCGTTCACCATCGCGTCCTCGATGGCAGTGCAGGAAAGGATGATGCCGCGGGAGTCGGCGAGCTCCTTATGGCGCTCGCATACGGTGTGCCCGATAGCGGCGAGGTTGACCGGCTCGAACTGCATGGATTTCGGCCGGGTCAGGGAATCGAAGGAGAGAAGGTTATTGATGGTTTCGGAAATGCGGTTCAACTCCACGACGGTCTCTTCGAAGGTCTCGCGGACGTCCTTGGAAAGGTTCGGATCGAAGAGCGCCACCTCGGTGGAGGTCTTGATGATCGCGAGCGGCGTACGGATCTCATGCGCAATGTTGCCGATGAAGCGCTTCTGGAACGCGAGCGTCTGCCGCCCCGGCCGGAGCGCGAACCGGGCCATGAGGTAGCCAAAGAGGGCGTTTAAGAGCAGGAGGCCCAGGAAGACCCAGGCGTAAATGCGCGTGCGGATGCTCGCGATGCTCTCCCGAAGCGCATCAGGGGAGGTGGATGCGCCGTGGATGATGTCCGTAAGGTGACGGGATACCGAATTGAGCGTGTCCGTCTGGGCGTACCGGATCCCCCACCCGAAGACGAGCAGCATCAGCACCATGAGGCCCACCTGCAGGATGATGATCTGCAGGGTGGTGCGGACGCTCGGGTCGAACCGGTACCTATCCGTTAAGCCGGTAACCCACGCCGCGAACGGTTTCGAAGAGGGGATCTGCGGTGTCATACGTATCGAGCTTCTTGCGGAGGTTCTTCATATGTACATCGAGAACGTTTGAGAAGCCAGGGAAGTCGAAGCTCCACACATGGTCCATTATAGTCTCGCGCGGGAGCGCCTCGTCGGGGTGGCGCATGAAGAACTCGAGCAGGGAATACTCCTTGAGGGTGAGCGGGATGGGCTCCCCGGCCTTCTCGACGACGCGACGGCCTGGATCGAGCACGATATCCCGCACCTCGAGCGTGGTCGGGAGGGTTTCTGCCGGCCGGCGCAGGACTGCGGTGATGCGCGCGACGAGCTCCTCGAAGGAGAACGGCTTAGCGATATAGTCGTCAGCGCCGATATTGAGGAGCTCCACTTTGCTTTCGGTCTCGTCGCGCGCCGTGAGGATGATGATGGGGGTCGTCACGCCCTCGGCGCGGGCGTCGCGGCAGATGGTCGCGCCGTCCACGCCCGGCAGCATGAGATCGAGCAGGATGAGGTCGTACTCATCCCGGTAAAGAAGGATGCGGGTACGGGCCTTTTCCGAATCCTCGAGCCAGTCTACGGCGAATCCCTTGAGCTCCAGCCCCTTCTTCAGGGCTTCTGCAAGTTTCGCCTCGTCTTCTACGATAAGTATCCGCATAGGTACGGTTTCCTTAATGAGTAACTGCCGAAACGGTACAAAGTTGAATGTGAAGGCTTCATGAAGGATACCGGAAACCCGGAGCGGCGCCAGGGCCCCGTTCTCTTGCGTTCGCCCAAGAATCGGGTCGTCATGCACTATCCCCACATGGTCCGAGGCGGGAGGGCGGAGGTAAACTAGAGGAGTGAACGCACAGCCGAATGCAGGAGGGTGTCGCTACGGCGCACCCTTGTCGGAGCTCGTTCGGAGAATCAGCTCCCTGTCCGCGCCCGAGCCAAGGCTGATTTATAAAAAGTAACCTACGGGATACACCACACACCCTATGAAGCAGGTCAAGAAACGCAACGGAACCATCGTTGATTTCGAGCCGGGCAAGATTACTGAAGCGATGCGCAAAGCATTCGAAGCGGAGCATGTGCCGATCGCTCCGGAGAAGCTCGACGAAATGGTGCATACGGTGGTCGCCGAGCTTTCGGGCCGCTTCGGCGCCGAGCACGTCCCCTCCGTGGAGAACGTCCAGGACCTCGTTGAATTCGCCATCATGCGCGAGGGCTACCTGGGCGTAGCCAAGCACTACATCGTCTACCGCTACGAACACACCAAGATCCGCGAGGAGCGGCAGCAGGAGGTGATCGAGAAGGTGGAGGAGAAGCGCCTCATGATCAAGACGGCCAACGGCCGCGAGGAGGCGTACGACGAGGAGCGCGTGAAGGCGAATCTCTTGAAGGCCGTGAAGGGCTACGAGAGCGTCATTAATACGGACGGCATCATGGAGCAGCTCAAGTTCGAGCTGTATGAGGGCATGACCACCGACGAGGTGAAGCGTGCGCTCATCATGGTGGTGCGTTCGATGATCGAGCGCGACCCGGCCTACTCGCGCGTCGCCGCGCGCCTGCACCTCTACCGTCTCTACGGCCAGGTGTTCGGCTCGTTCAAAGAGGAGAATCTCGGGGAGGAGCATGTCCGCGTCTTTGCACGCAACATGAAAAACCTCGTTGCCGAAGGGAATCTCGACACGCGCATGGCCGAGTACGATCTCGAGAAGCTCGCGCGCGCGATGAAGATCGAGAACGACAACTTCTTCGAGTACATGGGCCTCGAGATCATGAGCTCCCGCTACTGCATGGAGGACCCGAAGGCCAAGGTGCCGCTCGAGACCCCGCAGATGCTCTGGATGCGCACGGCCATGGGACTCGCTATCGCCGAGAAGCCGGAGGATCGCGAGCGCGTTGCGCTTGAGTTCTACGACCTGCTGTCGAACTTCTACTACACCCCGGGCGGCCGCACGCTCTTCCAGGCCGGCGCGAAGAAGGCGCAGCTCTCCAACTGCTTCCTCAACGAAGTACCGGATTCGCTCGAGGGCATCTTCAAGTCCGTCTCCGACAACGCCCAGTACCTGAAGTGGTCGGGCGGTACCGGCACCTCGTGGTCCAAGGTGCGCGCCACCGGCTCCTTCATTCAGGGCACGGGGGTGAATTCCCAGGGCATCGTGCCGTTCTTGAAGATCGCGAACGACGTGAACATCGCCATCAACCGCTCGGGCAAGCGCCGTGGCGCCGGCTGCGTCTACCTCGAGACCTGGCACCTCGACATCGAGGACTTCCTCGAGCTCCGCAAGAACACGGGCGATGAGCGCCGCCGCACGCACGACATCAACACCGCCAACTGGATCCCCGACCTCTTTATGAAGCGCGTGCGCGACGGACTCGACTGGACGCTCTTCTCGCCCTCCGATGTGCCGGAGCTGACCGAAATCTACGGCGCAGCCTTCGAGAAGCGCTATCAGGAGTACGAGGCGATGGTGGACTCGGGCGTCATCACGCACTACAAGCGCGTGCCGGCCGTGGACCTCTGGAAGAAGATGCTCGCCATGCTCTTCGAGACGGGTCACCCGTGGATCACGTGGAAGGATCCGTCGAACGTCCGCTCTCCGCAGGACCATGTCGGCGTCGTGCACAACTCGAACCTTTGCACCGAGATTACGCTCAACACCAACAGCGAGGAGACGGCGGTCTGCACCATCGGCTCGCTGAACTTCGAGAAGTTCGTCTCCTACACGGAAGACGGCACCCCCTACTTCGACCATAGCCTCGTCGCGAAGGCGACGAAGATGGCCATCCGCATGCTCGACAACGTCATTGACCTCAACTACTACCCGACGGAGGATGCGCGCCGCGGCAACATGCGGCATCGTCCCGTGGGCCTCGGCGTGCGCGGCTACCATGACGCGCTCTACAAGCTCGGCATCAACTTCGACACTCCGGAGGCGGTCGCATTCGCGGACGAGTCCATGGAAGTCGTCGCGTACAACGCCATCCTCGGGTCCTCCGAGCTAGCTTCGGAGCGCGGCACCTACGAGACCTACCAGGGCAGCAAGTGGGACCGCAACCTCTTCCCGCAGGACACGGTGGACCTGCTCGAGCGCGAGCGCGGCGAGGAGATCAAGGTGAAGCGCGGCGGCAAGCTCGACTGGACTCCGGTCCGCGAGCACGTAAAGCAGCACGGTATGCGCAATAGCAATACGATGGCTATCGCGCCGACGGCCTCGACCGCGAACCTCGTGGGCTGCATCCCGTGCGTGGAGCCCATCTACAAGAACATCTACGTGAAGTCCAACAAGGAGGGTGAGTACGTGGTGCTGAACAAATACCTCGTCGAGGACCTGAAGAAGCTCAACCTCTGGAGCCCGGCGATGCTGAACCGCATCAAGTACGCCGACGGCTCGGTGCAGGGCATCGCAGAGATCCCGCTCAACCTGCGCGAGAAGTACAAGGAGGTGTTCGAGATCGAGATGCGCTGGCTCATCGAGG
>CAZVJX010000060.1:0-4469 GCA_964627575.1 uncultured Candidatus Saccharibacteria bacterium | reverse complement strand
GAGCGAGATATCCCAGTCAGGAAGCACTTTTGCAGCGGCTTCCTTGAACGGAAAAACCGGAGCAGCGCTCCGGGTGAAATTCCGAATGTCGAGATTCGACATTGTCAGCTCTACCTGCGGCCCTTGGTGCGGCGCGCAGCCGGATCAATCTTGCCGAGCTTTACCTGCTCGTTGTAGTGCTCGCGACGAGCGAGGGAGACGAGCGCGCGGGAGTGCTCGACGTTCTTGGACTTGATGCGGGTGTAGTAGCGGCGCTTGCGCATCATGCGCACGAGGTTAAGGCCCTGCGCGCGGCGGGAGAAACGGCGGATGAGCGAAGCGGCGCTTTCGTTCTTGCCGCGACGTACCTCAACGCGAGTAGCGTTCTGCATATGCGTAGGAGAATAGCATAACGAGGCCGTTTTCCGCAAGCAGGGGCAATAAGAAGGCCTCGGTAGGGATACCGAGGCCTAAAGGTCAGAGGATATAGAAGAAGCGGGTGAGCTCCCAGAGCATGAACAGAACCACCCAGGAGGCGATTGCCAGCAGGATGAGGCTGAGGAGCCGACGTCCCTGCAGGAGGAAGTCGAAGCCCAATCCGATGCACAGGCAGGCGACGCTGCCGCCGACTATTGTTTTGGAAAGGGCGTCCAGCTCCGCGCCGTTCAAGCCGGGCAGGCGGTACTCTCCGGGGGGAGCGGAGAGGATGATGACCAGTCCGGCGACCACGAAGAGGAAGAGGCCGAGCGCGTAAAAGATGGGGTAATACCAGCCATCCGCGCGCACGTGGGCAGAGGTGACGGACATGAGAATCTCCAAACACTATCCGTTAGCTATAATGCGCCTTTCGGGTCTCGATTGCTACCCGGGAAGCTGCGCATGGCGAGAATCAGTAAACCTGACAGTTACAATACCTATTTTTATGTAAATGTCAAGCACTAGGGTTTGACTTTCCCTGGCGGTGAACGCAGTCTGCATCCAGACTCGGTCTTTGGAGATCCCAATGATGAATTCGACTCCGGGCCGAGTGTTCGGCCTTTCGTACCAAGCGCCTGCTCGTCGCCAACCGCCTGAACTTATTGTGCGCGTGGAAGAAGCGACGGAACAATTGGAAGCTCTTATCGCCAAGCATCAGTGGGTGAAGGACAGCGAGGTTGAGACATACCTCGGCCAGCGGTATGAATGGAGCGACTCCTACACTGCCTTGTTCCCGGGAGTATTCGGGTACGGCGCCTGCGCGCGCGTTGTTCACACGGAAGACGGTACCGAGTATCGATTCCCGCTCCGGCCCGAATCGGTGCACTGCGTCACGCTTACGCTTCGCGTCATGTCGCTCGGGTTATGGCTGCTCGTGAGCGATGAGCGACGCACCGAGGGGATGCACAACCGTATGCAGCTCCTGACATTCCACTCACGTGCCACCTGCGCCACCTCGGTGGGGTACGGCCACGCCGTGAGCGGGGAACTATACCCTGCATTCCGCGCATGGCTTGCTCGTCGCGCTGAGCGTATGAGTGCAGACGACAACATCCTCGGCGAAGCCCAAGTGGCCATGAAGCAGGCGTATGCGCATGTCGCGCATCCAAACGCCCGCCAATTCGCTCACGAATGCCGCGCGCGCATCCATAAAAGCGGCCGGTTCATTCTCGAATGCCCGGGCAATGCCTGCGACCTCGCGATTTACCCGGACTCCGACCACTTCCATCTCATGCCTGATTCGGTAACGAATTTCAGCTGCCACAATCTCGACAGCGCCGCGCAGCAGCTTACGCTTCTTTGCGGACTCGCTGCCCTGTGCGATGCAGCGAGCATGGATCTTGGATGAACTCAAAGCGCCCCTTGCGGGGCGCTTTTCTTATGCGACGGCCTTCAGGCGATCCACGAGGGAATCGAGCGGGATGAAGGTCTCGGTGTGCGTGGCGCGCTCGCGCAGGATGACCGAGCGCTCGAGGGCTTCTTTGCGGCCCATGATGAGAAGGTACGGCGCGTTCACCGAATCGGCGAGGCGCATCTGCTCGGTGAGGCTCTCGATGCCGATGGCCTGGGTGAGCGGGATGCGCGCATGGCGCAGGAGATCTGCCATCTTCATGCTCTCGCGCTTGGCCTCGTCGCCGATATGCACGAAGACGAAACGCGGCGCACTCTTGTCCTTGAGCGGCGGAATCTCCGAGCGGTCCTCGAGCGTGATGCGGACCACGGCGCCCACCGAAGAGAAGCCCTGCTTGAAGAACGGCTTGGCAAGCTCCGCGTACCGCGAGCCCCATACCTGGAAGTGATCATCGCCCGTGAGCTCGAAGCAGGTCTCGCTCCAGGAGCTGCCGCGCGAGAGGATGTTGGGTGCGAGCTCGTAGGGCGTATCGGTCGCCTCGAGGTACTCGAGCACGCTCTCGAAGTGCTTGCGGCTCGCCTCGGAGAGGTGGTCGGTCGGCGAGGGGAGGTCGCATTCGGGTCCTTCGCAGGTGAGGAGCATCTGCGCGGCCTGCATAACGTCCGTGCGGGCGCAGGCGACGCAGTCGGCGGGAAGGGTCGCGCCATTCTTGCGGAAGAATCCGGTGAGTTCCCGGGCGAAGCGCGAACGAGTCTCCTTATCGCCCATGGAATTGAGGCGCAGGTGCGGCTCGCGCTTCCCGAGGTCGGTGAGCAGGGAGCGCACCGCGCGGATGAGGACCGCGTCAGCGATAGCGTGCTCGGCGCCGAAGGCGTGGAACTGCACGAGGATGGTCTTCGGGGCGGGCCGGCCGGGCGCGGCGTTCGTATGCCAGAGGAAGAGGGGCTGCGCGGCCGACGGAACGAGACCGGCGTCGCGCACCTGCTTCAGGAAGGAGGTCACCTCGCGCGCGTTCGGATCGAGCGCGTCGAGATCGAGGTTCTCGGGGTACGGCGCCTTCGCGCCGGACCCCTTGTTGGCGGCGGCTGCGCTCGCGAGCGAGGTGAACCCGTAATACGTACCGACCGCGTGCGCGCGGCGAAGGACATCCGACGGAGTCAGGTGCGAGCTCATTGCGGTTCAGTTGCCGATCCCGGCAGCACCCCCACCTGATTCACCGGAAGGAGACGCAGGAACGCGCGGCCGACGATGTCCTTCTTCGGCAAGGGGCCCCAGATGCGCGAATCGGACGAGCGCGGGCGGTTATCCCCCATGACGAAGTACTGGTCGGAGCCGAGCGTCGTGTCCTGCGTGTAGGTCGCGTCCTCGGAAACGACGTAGGACTCGTCGAGGGTGACGGTGGTGCCGTCGGTCTTGGTGACGGTGGTCACGCCGTGATTGATGTGCACGGTCTCGCCCGGGAGGCCGATGATGCGCTTGATGTAGTAGATGCTCGGGTCGTTCGGGTAACGGAAGATGACGACGTCGCCGCGCTTGGGCTGGCTGAGGTGGTAGGTGAGCTCATCAACGATGAGGTAGTTCCCGCTCTCGAACGTGGGATGCATGGACTCGCCCTCGACGACGAACGGCTGGGCGACGAAGAGGCGGATGGGGACGACGATGATGACTGCGAGAACGATGAAGGTGAGGATCTCCTTGAACGCGCTCTCGAGGAACTTCATGTGAGGGTATTGTATGCCTCCGCAGTCGGTCGTCAACTTTCTGCCTGCGCAAGAGCGCCGCGCGGAGCGAATCCGCGCGGCAAGGGAAAGTACTGCATGGTCAGCGATCGTTTTCCGCCGGCGGCACAGGTGCCATATTCGCCGGGACCGGTTGTTTTGACGGCGATGCGGATGCCCCCAGGGACTCTTCTAGCGTGTCGGGCCAGTGTTCGAAGTCGACGATGTCCATGATGCTCTCCGATCGAAGGTACGCTACGCCGCAGTGGGCAGCGTAGCGGCACAATATGCGCTTTGGGAACGGAAGGGACGATGAATTCCGCGCCCGATCATGCCTACGGATGAAGACGTACCAGGATCACCATTCCTAACAGGCGGGAAGACGGAGACGCTGCTACAATCACCGCATGGCTTACGTCGTCATCGGACTCGGGAATCCGGGCGGGGAATACGCGAAGACCCGGCACAACGCCGGGCGCATGGCGGTGGAACGCTTCGCGAAGGAAGAAGGGTTCCCCGCGTTCACGCTCAAGAAGGCGGCGCAGGCGCTCGTGTCCGAGGGAAGCATGGACGGCGAGAAGGTGGTGCTCGTACTGCCTGAGGTCGCGATGAACCTTTCCGGCAAGGTCGCGCCTGCATTCGTGAAGAGCGTTCCGGCGGCAAAAAAGCTCATGGTAATCCGCGACGATCTCGACTTGCCGGCAGGCGTACTGAAGATGACCTTCGGGCGGGGGAGCGGCGGGCACAAGGGCGCCGAGAGCATCATGCGGGCTTTGAAGACCAAGGAATTCGCGCAGGTGAAACTCGGTATCTCCGGCCAGACGCCCAAAGGAAAGCTCAAGAAGCCGGACGATGAGGAGAAGGTGGTGAACCACGTGCTCGGTACATTCAAGCCAGAAGAGGAGACGAAGCTCAAGAAGGTGTACGCGAAGACGGGCGATGCC